>JAFGME010000171.1 GCA_016927695.1 Bacteroidales bacterium | reverse complement strand
TTAAAAAGAATTAATGCTGATGGCCTTATCATAATAATTTGCATCAGGCATTTGAATTTACGGTACTTTTGATAACTTAAGTCTTTCTTATGGAAACTTTTGAGAATTCCGAGGGTGATAATCGTTGCAGTTGCGATCTGGCTGAAACTTTCGGCAGCATCAAAGGCAATCTGACTGTAGCTGAGATCATCAGGGAACAATCGGTGAATAAAACAGATATCAGGGAATTTGCCCTGGAGAACCTGGATCTGAGCCATGCAAAGAGAATCCTGGATCTGGGCTGCGGTTTCGGCTTTTTCACCAGGGGATTGAAAGGAAAGGTACACCCTGAGGCTGAAATCTGCGGGATAGAACTGCATTCCAG
This sequence comes from Bacteroidales bacterium, assembly GCA_016927695.1. GTDB lineage: Bacteria > Bacteroidota > Bacteroidia > Bacteroidales > JAFGHD01 > JAFGHD01. Next base: position 14,919 of record JAFGME010000171.1, on the reverse strand, counting down.
ATACAGGGACATATACCTTGAAGCATGCGGGGAGTCGGGAATCAGAGGGGAGTTTATAAGCGGGGGTGTTCAAAAAATCAAAGAAATCGACAGCAACCGGTACGACCTGATCCTGTGCAGTTTTGCACTGTGCTTTTTCCCCGCTTTTATTAAAGATATCTCAAGGATACTCAGGGAAAACGGAGTTTTTGTTGTCATTGTCCATGCTGAACCGCACTTGCAGGAACTCACTTCCATGGTTAAAAACATTTTAAAGGATGAAGGGATAAACATGCCTGAACAACTGCCTTATGAAAAACTGGTCAGCCATTTTTCCGATAAAAACGGTGAAAAGCTGCTTTTGCCATACTTCAGCAGGATCATTGGCAGGGAATATCGCAATGCACTGCTTTTCAAAAGAGGAGATGAGCAGGCCTTTGAAAAGTATTTCATTTCCAAAAGAATATTCTTTCTTCCGGAGGAATACGGAAACACCGGCAGAGTTTTTCAAATCATTCTGAAAAGAATAAAAAACACAATACAGGAAAAAGGATTGCTGGAGATTTCAAAAAAGGATATTGTTTACATTTGCTCTGAACCTGTTAAAAAATGACAATAGCTATGCCAAAAAAAAGAACATATTGTCCATATTGCAGCGATACACTGATCATCAAAGCCGAGGGTGAGAGTCTTCGCGATTATTGCAGGACGTGCAGCGTTTTTTTTTACGATAATCCGCTTCCTGTGGCCTCGGTTATTGTTGTGAAAGACAGAAAACTGCTGCTTGTCAAGCGAAAGTTCGACCCTCAAAAAGGGAAATGGTGTCTTCCCTCCGGGTTTGCCGAAACAGGTGAAAGCATTGAAGCTGCTGCACTGAGGGAGCTTCATGAGGAAACCGGGATCACGGGTAAGATCATCGATTTTGTATGCGTGGATTCCGCACATAGCGTCACCTATGGCGACCTGATTTTTGTGACCTTTGAGGCAGAGTGGATGAAAGGAGGGCTATGTGCCGGCGATGATGCCGATGCCGTCGCATTTTTTGACATGAAGAAACTTCCTCAACTTGCCTTTGAATCCAATACCAAAGCAGTGATGCGCTATTTAACAGACAAGCAGGAGTACTGGCTGATTGTGGATTCATTCAATTTAGCGAAAGAGAACGGCAACAATATAAACACAAGTTTTCTTTCCGACAGACTGGTTGGCCTTATTGAAGACAATGCCGAAATTATCGCTAGCCGCTGGCTCAATGATGTCAGGGTCAATCCTTCCACGCCCACGTACGCAAAAGTGGAACCTGCCCATGCCATGGAAAGAATACTATTGGTACTGCGCCAATTCCGGAAGTGGCTGAGCGGTCTTCACGACGAAACGGAGATCAGAAGGTATTACCGTAGGCTTGGAGCGGAACGCAAGGCCGAAGGATTTGCCCTCAGCGAAATACTGAGCGCCTTCAGTCTCGTAAGAAAACACATCTGGGAGTTTGCCCTTTCACAGAAAATGTGGACTTCAACCATCGACATTTATATGAGCCTGGAATTGGAAAGGCGCATGCTTATTTTTTTCGACAGGGCCTCCTTTTATGCAGCCCGGGGGTTCGAAAGGGGATGGCTGAAAGATCACCCGGAGGAGCAGGGCATCTGATGTTATTCCGTATAATTATTGCCGGTCCCCATAAACAAATTCCACCCATCCTTGTTATTACAAGAAAATGATTGTCTTTTACGTCAGCGAAACATCTTTTGCTTATTTTTCTTTGTCTGTCATATCAGTATAAATAAAAATTTCATCATGCAGCTAAAATTCTACCTCCTTCTGATAGCCATTGTTTTATTATTTTCAGAAGCTAAAAGTCAGCCAGGCATTGACGGTCAGAAGGCCACACTGATCACCCGGGCGGAATACATGATTGAGGTGCCGTCCCTCGCCTCGCAGATTGCAACAGGACAGTTCATCCCCGCCGGCGAACATGCGGCAGTGGTCAATCCCAAACGGAGGGATGCCAACAAAGCCGTTCCGGGAAAAGGATTTCCGAAGCACGGGGACCCTTTATGGAAACAACAACTTAAAACACCCATGTCGAAAGGCCCGGAACCTGTTCTTACTTTTACTTCGGCAAGTTCCAACGTTACTCCCACCGATCCCACGGGAGCAGTAGGCCCGAACCATTATGTAAATGCATGGAATTCAGCGTTCAGGGTATGGGACAAGCAGGGGAATCCCCTTACTGCAGTAGCCTCCCTGTCCACCATTTTCCCGGGTGAAACGGCAGGCGATCCCATTGTGATGTACGATCCTTTTGCCGACCGTTTTCTGATAACGGAATTCACCTTCCTGAACGGCTTTCTCGTGGCGGTGAGCCAGGGCCCCGATCCGGTCAACGACGGATGGTACACCTACTTTTTCCCCACCAATTCGTTTCCCGATTATCCCAAATATTCCATCTGGTCTGATGGATATTATATCACAGCCAACAAAAACTCGAATACTGCCGGAACGAGCCAGGTGGTTTTCGCCCTTGAGAGAGACAAGATGCTGAATGGTGACCCCACCGCCATGATGCAGGGCTTCCCCCTGCCAACCATAACTACAAGCGGGTTCTACAGCCCTCTGGGATTCAATGTCAACGGAACACAGCTTCCCCCGCCGGGTAATGCGCCAATCGTTTACCTTCAGGATGATGTGTGGAGCGGTGTTTCGACAGACCACCTGAAAATATGGAATGTCAATGTGGACTGGAACACCCCTTCCAATTCCTATATTACTAATCCTCAGATCATCAATACTCAACCCTTCGACGGGTTGTTTGACGGAGGTTCATTTTCGAACCTGCCGCAACCCTCAGGCCAGGATATTGATGCCCTTCAGGCCACCGTGATGTACATGGCCCAGTACAGAAGATTTACCACCCACAATGCTGTTGTGTTCAATTTCGTGGTTGACCTTGACGGGAGCGATGATCTGGCCGGAATACGCTGGTATGAGCTCAGGCAAACCACCGATGGCGAACCCTGGGAGATTTATCAGGAGGGTACCTTTGCCCAACCCGACGGACATAGCGCTTTTGCAGGCAATATGTGTATGGATGCCAGCGGGAACATTGCCCTGGCTTATACCGTTGTGAGCCAAACCAAATATCCCTCTTTGGGTTATACCGGACGTTATTCAACCGATCCCTTAAATGTAATGACCATAGCTGAGGAATTGTATGCCGGAGGCACCCAGTCAGATCCTTCGTTCCGTTACGGGGATTATTCCCAGATGACCATCGATCCCAATGATGACCTGACGTTCTGGTCAACAGGCGAGTATTTTACCGGGGGTTCGAGAAAGAACCAGGTGGTAGTTTTCAAGCTGGCGCCTGAACTCACCCACGATGTAGGTATCGTAAGTGTTGATGCCCCGGTGAACGGGATACTTTCCGGGGCCGAGCCGGTAACGGTTTCCATCAGGAATTTCGGGGTAGGAATACAAACCTCTGTACCCGTGAGTTTTAAAATAGATGATGGCCCCGTGGTTACCGAGGTGTTCACCGGTTCATTAGCCAGTAACACGGTGGCACAATACACATTTACCACCACAGGTGACTTCTCACAGGCAGGAATCATATATAAAATCCATGCATCCACAGAACTGGGCAGCGACGAGAACAATGATAACGATACCATTTCTGCTTTCGTAACCTGCCTTTATGCCGATGATATAGGGGTTACCGGCATTTCTTCCCCGGTATCCGGATCCTATCTTTCAGATGAAGAAATAGTTACGGTAACAATAATGAATTTCGGCGCGGACACTCAGGCAAACTTTGATGTTGCTTTTATCCTGAATGGAGGGGGTCCGGTGACAGAGCAGGTGGCAGGCCCGTTGCAGGCGGAAACCGCGATGACATACACTTTCAGCGCCACAGCCGACCTTTCGGTCATAGGGGATCACCAGTTTACAGTAACCACCTCTTTACCAGGAGATGCTGTTCCGGGGAACGATGCAATCACAACAATCATAACCAACAGTCTTTGCCAGCCGGAATTGATGTGCCAGCAGGGGGTGAGCATTTCCGTTCTTGAATTGGGTGACATTTATAATGATTCCGGTTGCGACCCCGATGGTTATGGCGATTATAGCGGAATGACCACCCCTCTTTTGCAGGGTTCATCCAACGATCTGACCATCACCACCGGATATGGGGATGTATTTGTGAAGGGTTGGATAGATTTTAATGACAATTTCCTTTATGAACAGGATGAGGTTGTGGTGAACGATTTTGTGATTGCAGAAGGTCAAAATGCAGGAACCTATACCGAAACCATGCCTCTGGCCATCGGTGGTCAGGCGATACCCGGCGAGCACCTGATGAGAGTGAAACTGAACTATAACGAAAGCGTTCCAAACGACCCATGTGCTGTCACTACTTTTGGTGAAACGGAGGATTATACTGTGGATATCGTCAATGCCACAAGTCTTGGTGAGCAGAATCAGGAAAACAGCGAACTGATCCTTGTCAATGAAGGAAACAACCATTTCTTCATGACATATAATACCCGGAAAACTACTGAAACCCTGACCATTTCGATTCGCAATATGCAGGGAAACAAAGTGATACAAAACAGGGTTCCCAAAGTAAACGACAGTTATAAATTTGATTTCGACATGTCGTATGCATCCCCGGGAGTGTATTTGCTCCGGTTAGGATCAGACCGTTTCGGCAAGGTGAAAAGGTTTGTGGTGCATTAGCATGCAATCATAGTCATCCGTAAAGGTAGCCGGTTTGAACGTTACCGGTTCAGGCAGCGCCTTTCTTGTAATAAGTCAGAGAATAAACGGCAGCAGCGATTATTTTTGCTCCAATGAAAAGATACAATGCCATAATTATCGACGATGAGCGAAATGTGAGGGAAGCCCTTAACCTGTCGGTCAAACAAAGCTGTCCCGAAATTATTATATGTGGTATGGCTGCATCTGCCGAAGAAGGGAGGCAACTGCTAAGACTACATGAAGTAAGCATCATTTTTCTTGATATTTCAATGCCGAGGGAGGATGGTTTTGATTTTCTGAATTCAATCGAAAAGGAAAAATACTGTATTGTTTTCACTACAGCTTACCAGGAGTTTGCTTTACAAGCCATTAAAGCCAATGCTGTCGATTACCTGCTCAAGCCTGTGAATCCTTTAGAATTAAAGGAAGCGGTAAAAAAGGCCGTTGCCTGGTATGAGATGAGGCAATCCAAACCGGATGTTCAGAAAACTTATAGCGAGCCCTCCAAAATCTGGATGAACTTAGCAATCAGGCAGCAGAACCATGAAAAAAATAATGGTCGCCGAACAATACGGATTCAGGGAACATAGTATTACCGGTCCTGAAACTGTGGAAATTGTGAGGTCTGAAACAGTGAAACATATCGGAGAAGGGGAGAGTTTTCTGAATATATATCCGAACCCGGTCAGCAGCACAGCCTATATTGAGCTCATCAACAACAATGCAGGGGAAGGCACACTTGAATTGTACGATAACAGCGGAAGGCGGGTCACAAACTACTCCATTCACTTTGTTGCCGGGGGCATTGAGCTGGATATCAGCAATCTGAGGGAAGGATTCTACATTGTTACCCTTACTGACCCTGCCTCAGGCGTACTTCAGAAGGGGAAGATGGTAAAGGTGGCCCGCTAAAGCCTGCTCAATACGTAATAACGATATGAGGGAAGTATTTTGGCGGAATCTCAGGAGTTCCGAAAGATACTTCCCTTGTTTTTATTGAAGGTTTAATTATCTTTGGAAAAAGTAAAATCAGATGAAATATACAGTGGATACTGTGGTAAATCTACCGGTTGAGAAGGTTGTTAAGCTCTTTGACAATCCGGAAAACAACTTCAAATGGATGGAAGGCCTTTTGGGGATGGAATCTCTGAGTGGAACACCCGGACAGCCCGGGGCAAAGTCAAAGCTGAGATTTCAAATGGGCAAAAAGGAGATGGAAATGACAGAAACCCTGCTAAAGAGGAATCTGCCCCAAGAACTGACCTTCAGCTACGAAGCCAAAGGGGTTTACAACATCGTGAAAAACAGGTTTGAATCCCTTCCGGGAAACAAGACCAGGGTGATCAACGACCAGGAGTTCCGTTTTTCAGGCTTTATGAAATTTATTGCCCCGTTCATGAAGAAAGCCTTTGTAAAACAGTCGGAGAAATACCTGCAGGATTTCAAAAGGTTCGCAGAGAACTCCATATAAGCCACCAACTGCATTGCTATTGTTTCGGCGGTATAAAAACTCATAAACCATACACCGCTCATTCGTCTTTAATTAGTGCATTCGTGGCATTAATTATTACCTGCCACCAATTCACTAATGGAAGACGAATTATGGTCTTTAATCCGGCACCTGGCCCCCCTGGCCGGTATTTGGGTTCCAGAGATCGTTCTTATCGGTGTTGTTCACCTGGGTGTCGAGGTTGAAGTCACCGCGCAGATAGCCGCTGTTTCCTGCCTGGTTTGACCAAACATCGTTTTTATCGAGGTTATTGATCTGAGTATCTCCGTTTCCATCGGCGGCAATCAGGCCCCAGATACCCGGAACCAGCTCATGCACTGCACTTGAACCTCCGTAGGTTTGTTGTGGGTCTGAGGCAAAATCATAATTGTAGGCGCCATTGTTCAATGTCACAGGGTTGGCGGAGATTACCGGCAGATGGTTCCTGTGGTACACCACCACAAACAGGTTATCGGATACGTTATGAATAAAGTTTAGCGGAGAATTCCCGTCCGTGTCAACCACAGAGCCGTCTTTCAGAATAAACCCCGCTTTCCTTCCGATGCGCGTGTTCGAAGTGGCTGAAGTGACATTTCCTGCAGTTTGCCTGTATTCGATCAATATCCAGTCAACCACCTGGTTGTTGGGAATGATCGTGACCGACTCTGTTCCCGAATAATACCAGGGATATTCAAAGAAAGGCTGTGACAGGGGCATCTGGCCTGACAGGTTCAGGTTGGTATTCATCAAATCCACCCCGTCAAATGGCCCTTCCAGGAACACTTTGAGCGATACAACCCTGCTTCCGGGTGTCACGGCGACAAAATCCGAAAGTGGGCTTTCGTTCCCTGCCACATCCACGGCAGAAACGGCAATATAGTAAGTTGAGTCGTTGAACAGTCCCAATACTCTTTTAAGCGTGTCTGTTCCGGTATAAACCGGGGATGGTTCGCCATAGACGGTATGAATGCCATTCAGTGGCAAAAGGGTATCCGTATCGAAATATACTTTATAGCCCGAAAGGTCGGGTTCCAGATTGTGGAACCAGCACACTTCAGCTTCGCTGTATCCCCCGGTGGCATCAGAAATGACCGGCGCTGCCGGAGGTATGGTGTCATAATAAAAGATTCCGGTGGAACCGTTTGCTGAGCCATTTGCACTGAAAGCTGAAACTTTTGCCGGCCCTGCAATATGGCTGGATACAACCTCAAACGAAATCTTATGGTCAAGCGCCAACACCTGTATTCCATCCAATGCAGTATCCGCATCAAATGTCACTATCTTTCCATGGTCTGTGGAAACGGTAAATTTCTCGCCATCGGTGACAGGAGCGAGATTGTTACAATACAAAGTATCGCTTGTGATGAGGGATACCGACACACTGTCAGCATAGATGGTATCAGGCGCTGCATTCAGCCCGAATGTACCGTAAGGCATGGCCGGCGCAAGGGTGAATAATGAAAGTTCTGTGATGGGAGCTGTTATTGTATTGTTGACAGTATCGAGTATGCCTCCGGTGAAATTCCATTTATGGCTCGTTTTATCTTCCCAATACATACTTAGGGAGGATTCATCCAGGCTGTCGACCTCTGCCTGGTCATATACAATGGTAAGCCAGCAGGTATCATTTAACGGTGTGCCGTAAGGATCAAACTGGTAAAAACCGCCGATGCCATATTGCATCCCGAAAGCCTCCTCAGCATCCTTCTTGTTTTGTATGAAGATATATCGTTTGTCCTGATCCACATCATCCAGGGTTTTGGAAGGGTTGTTGCCGTACCAGCTCCACGAGGAGCAGTGCAGTGAATCCAGGCCGGGCGGAAAGGCATTGTCGGGGAATATGATGTAGGAACCATTGTTGCCAAGATAAAAGGTCTGATCTTCTTTCCATGGCAGGATAACGTTCACGGTGCCTATCAGCAATCTTAGCCACAGGGGCACTTCATCCACGATGGTTTGCAGCACCTGCTGGTAGCTCTGCGGCAGTTCAGGTATACCGGAGGTAAACTCCTGGTTCATGTATTTTCTGCCGTATAGCCATTTTCCGCTTTCTACCGTCATTTTTTTCCCTTGTTCAAAGCCAATCCCGCCTCCGATGTTCATTGCCAATGCAGTAATGGACAGGTCAAGGCTGATATCGAAAGAGGTTGTGTGTGAGATTTTTGTCAAATCTCTCTGGTAAGAAATGTTGGCCTGGCCTGTGGGGCTGGCCTGTATGTCGTAGATGGCATCAAAAACGGCGTCCAGTATCTGCCTGAAGGTCGATTTGTTTACGGTAATATTGCTGGCAGAGCCGGGACTGTTGACGATCTCATGGATCTGACCTGTCATGCCTGCAATGGCGCTGAGCGCCTCAGCGCCATCAATCGAAAAGGTGATTTCTTCCTCATTTTTTGACAGGATATTCCTTTTGATGAACTTCAGCTCAAAACGCTTGATGATATTGGTATTGTTTGCGTCGAAAATTACGGAGAACTCCAGGCCTCTTTTATGTTCTGTCTCCCAGATGTTGAGCATGGCCTCCAGGTCGTCTTTCTTATTCTGATCGAAATCCATTTTAAGACCTGCTCCGGCGGAGCCGGCAAACTTGCCCGAAACCCCGAAATTATATTCGTATTCATTGCTCAGGTAATGGTTTTCGGCCTGAAATGTGACATGACCTTCACTTCCGATGTTGGCTCCGGCGCCAATGCTGGCATTTTGTGAAACCTCCACCCCGGCGAAAGCTTCTGCAGAGGCTTCAACGGTTACATCTATACCCACTTTATCTGAAACAAAGGCATTGTTTAGTGTTGACTGGCCTGCAAAAGCCTCTTCAAGGGCTGATAACAGCCGGATCATGGCATTGTCAATGCTATTATAACTGCCGTCGGCAATAAGAATGTACTCGGCCACTGCCTGCCAGTTGCTGGTGATCTCATGATCAAAACGGTAGTTGTTTTCAGTGATCCCCATAAACTTTGTTCCGAGGCCCGCTTCGGCGCCAATCCCTCCCTTCAGAGAGCCCAATTCTCCTTTGATACCGGGCGATTTGATCTTAAAACCCACTCCGATGCCGGCCCTTCCCTGCCGGCTGATATCAATGTACTGTGTTTGTCCGGGAAAACCGCTGCTGCCTGCAAGGGTGGTTACAGCCCCCCTTTCAAGTTCGGCAGAAAGATCAATGCCCATGAAATTTGTTCCTAACTTTGCGTAGTTGTAATTATTCCAGTATTTTTCATACTCCGCCTGGGTAACTTCACAGGAAAAGGTTACCGGGGTTGTGAGCGGCGTTCCCCCAACTGTAACAATGGAAAAAACGGTCTGCTGGCCCGGCTGGCCGTTGCCGATATTGTTGCTGTTGATGGCAATATCCACCATCCCGGCTTCATTGGAGAAATATGTTTTTGCAAAACCGGAGCCAATCACCTCCACAGGAAGCTGTGGCAGAGGGTTGCCGCTGTTTGTGTTCACAACCTTATAGAAACGGTGTAGCTTACCGCCCTCCTTAACTTCTGAAATGGAGGGGTTGGGATCCGGGTCCAGCGATGACAGGCCAAAAGCCAGTGGGACCGGCACAAGCTGGATGTCAACCTCCTTTTCGGGGGTTTGTTCGGGTACATGTATATTCCCGATGTACTGCGTTTCGTAGTTTTCGGCCAGAACAGCCAGGTTGTAGCCGTATCCGAAGGGGACATAAAGTTCATAGCAACCCTGTGCATCGCTTGGCAGCGAAGTATAGCCCAGGGTTTTCACCAGCGCATTCTGCAGTGGCTGCCCCGTCTGGATATTGCTGATCACACCATAAATCCTGGCGCCTATGGTATTCAGCTCGAACAGGTTTGAGTAGCCTGTGATCCGCGGCCCCATGGTGTTCATCTCAAAAACGCCCGAATACCCGAACACCGGGGACAGCTTAACGGACTGGCTTCCCAGCTTGAAAATGTTTGAATAGCCCGTGATGACCTGTGATGATAAATCCAGGGGCGCTAAAAAAATCAGATGCAGCAAAGCAGGTATCAGTAATTTTTTCATATAATTAATATTTTTTATCACTAAATATCATTTTATCAGTAAATCAATGTCATTCGCTTTCATGAACCTCCTGTATTCTTCGTCAAATGTTACTTTCCGGTGATGTTCCTGCTGATTTACAATGTAATTCCTAATCCTCTCCACCTGGCTGTGCGAAACCGAAAACACACCAAACCCTTCCTGCCATGCAAACTTTTCCCGGATAAAATCATGGCTGTTAATCCAATGCGACGACTCTCCCTTCAACTGGTTGGCAACTTTTGAAGGGCTCATAACTGGCATTTGTCCGACCAGTACATGGATGTGGTCAGTCATTCCATTGACCGTATCCACATAGATATCACTGCCCTTTGGATACGTTGACTTGTAATGAAGAATAATTTGATGCATCAGTGTATTGCTGATCACAGGCGCCCGGTTTTTGGGCGTCCAGACGTAGTGCATCCATATTCTTGAGTAGGTGTGCGGCATACCTTATCTGCTTAATAAAGGGCGTAAACGCCCTGTTCTTTTAGTGGCTTTACCGGTAACCACAGGGCTGAAGCCCTGGGTTAATGATTCTTTTTCATTGTATCTGTACAACACTGTAATTAGTTTTTTAGAACAAGTTTTGAATAACCTAAATTCCTCTCCCATATTTTCCTCCCTTGCCCGGCTGTTTCTCCCTTGCCCGGACGTTTTCCCTTGCCCGGACGTTTTTCCCTTGCCCGGTCGTTTTTCCATTGCCCGGACGTTCACGTCCGGGCCTGTTATAAAGCACATCCCTGCCTTCAGGGCGTTTACGCCCTTTTCCCTAATATTATCTATCAGTAAATCAATGTCATCCGCTTTCATAAACCTCCTGTATTCTTTATCAAATGTTACTTTCCTGTTCTTTTAGTTATTTTACCGGTAACCAAAGGGCTTAAGCCCCGGGTTAATGATTTTAACATAGCATCTTGAAATAAATGTCATTAGTTTTTTATTTCAAATTTTGCACATCCGCCTGTAAGAAATACATGGTTCCACCACCAGGCACTCAGGTTTTCGAAAAGCATGTTCTTTCTTATTTTATGGGTTTTGTAATGATGCATAATACCCAGGTACGAATTCATACTTCTCTGAAAAGCCTCTTTTTCTGACCGGTCGGGTTTATGGTCTCTGGCAATGACATTTTGTTGCCCGATGGCATCATAAAAATTTCCGACCGTACGTTTTGCAATGTATTTCCGGTAGGGCAAAATTACTGCCCCAAGATACTTAACCCCTTTGGAAAAGTGTTGTAAATATATTTTATCGGGATGCAAATCGAGCATCAATTCCTGTTTCAGGTAATCCCTTATCATGCCAAAGCATCTGATCAGGTAATATTTATCGGGATGGACAAGTACAAAGTCATCCACATAGCGGCCATAATATCTGATACCAAGGTATCCTTTTACATAATGGTCGAAATCATTCAAATATACATTGCCGAAAAGCTGAGAAGTGAGATTTCCTATCGGAAGACCATTCAGGTGGCCGGCAGAAAACAGGCTTTTACCGGAAGGCAGGCCGGCCCAGTCCGATTTTTTTCCTTTCATGATACAATTTCGGGTCGGATCATTAAATATGACTTTTTCGAGCAAAAACATGAGCAGAGCCAGGTTGCCGTTCAACTTACCGTGATGATTTTGTAACTCTTTTTTCAGCTTGTGAAATAACAGCATCCGGTTGATGCTCATAAAATAACTTTTTATGTCAAGTTTGAGAATGTAGGAGTCTTTCCGGTAATTATCGGAGCAGGAGCGAATAAAATGGTCAACACGGTTTATACCATAGTGTGTTCCTTTATTTTTTCTGCAACTGTAGCTGTCGTTGATAAACAATTTTTCATAAACGGGCGACAAATAGTTGAACAGCAGATGATGGACAACCCGATCACGAAAATCAGCGGCAAATATTTCACGCTTTACCGGTTTGTTCACAACAAAACAAATACTTGGATTTGGCTCGTACCGGAAGGTGGTTATTTCTTCGAAGAGTTCAAACAGGTTGCGCTCAAAATGGATTTCGAATCGCAAAGCATTGATGGTGTTTCGTTTGTTTCTGCGCGCATCAAAATACGCCTGAAACAGATCGTTAAGCAGCTTGTCATCCTCAATATGTATAAACAAATCGTTTTGCATCGTATTATCCGGTTTAAAATAAGCCTGCCCGACAACCGGCAGGCTTTAAACAAGCGTTCAATAAGTACCTCACACAGCGCACACTGAAACCGTTCGTCTTATTGTTGTTGTTACGGTTCACACTGCCATTGTCGTAGTTCATGTTCCGGTTCCATGCATTCGTGGATGAGTTCTCCGTAGCCGACCACCAGTTGCCGTTGTTACCCATATTGTTGTAGGTTCCACTGTTGTAGTTGCCGCCCGGAAGCGCAGAAAAGAACAGCCACTTTGTTGTTGTACGCACATTTGCAGTGCATACAATCTTTGATAGCTGAAACAAACCATGTATCTTTTCAGTTTTCATGGTATTTACTGTTACAGCGGGCTGCCGGATTTATTGTGCACACTTGCAAATGCCGTAGCAAAATGCAACTCCGGCGAACTGCCTGTTTTTGTTCTATGTTTTTACTGATTTTTGCCATCCTGTTAGCTGTTTTGATACGCTTTCAATCTGCTTGTTTATCATTACAAAACTGTTCAGGCTGATTTGCTTTAAATCCTTCATGAGCCTGATGATCAGCCTGATCAACTCTATTTGCTCCCGCGCTTCCTGTATGATCTCCCCTTTGGTCTTCGATGAATTTGCCCTGTAAACCAGCACGATAAGAGCCAATGTTTCATTTTTCAGTTTTTCTCCCACAGTAAATTTATACTCTCTTGTAAAATTTGAGGTAAACCTGAAAATATTCAGCAGCAAATCGTAGCTTGCCTTAAAAACCGGTAATTCATCATAAAGCGCCATTTAACTGTATTTGTAGATTATGTAAAAACTGCTGACACTCCAACGGAGTTTTGCTTGCAAGAGGGAAAGTTCGTATCATTTCTTCGACGTCGTATACTTTCTCAGCATTCTCCTTTAGTTGAGGCAAAACATATTCTGAATTGCTTTCGGAAACCGCAATAACAGATTCGGCAACTGATTGTTTCCACTCTTCAAACCCTGTTTGCGCGACAAAACCGGATATTGTAATTATTTCTTCACTTTGCTTTGCTATCAGATTCTCTTTTTGTAGTATTTCGAGAATCCGGTGAAGGTTTGTAGCGGGAAAGCCAAGATAAACCAACGTTGCTCCGATGTTTTTAAAACTCTTTTTTGTTATTTGGTATGGTTTGATTTTATTATAAAACCGGAAGGCCGATTGTTCCCATGCCCGCCAGAAGATGCCGTCCCTGATCAGGTAGCAGCAATCCCTGTTTCGTTGTTCGAGCCTGTATATCTCCGAAACTTTCATGTTCAAAAATTTTTCGAACCGCCTCCGCTAAAGCTACGGCGGTTAAATAGCCAAATAGCCGAATTGTCAAATAGCCTAATCCCTCACACAGCGCACACTGAAACCGCTCGTCTTACTGCTGCTGTTACGGCTCACACTGCCATCGTCGTAGTTCATGCCCCGGCCCCATGCATTCGTGGAAGAGTACTCCGTAGCCGACCACCAGTAGCCGCTGTTACCCACATTGTAGTAGGCTCCACTGCTGTAGCTGCCGCCCGGAAGCGCAGAAAACCCAAAATCGTTTGTGCCATAATGAGTTGTACTGGAATTCCAGCGGGGGTGTTCGGAGGTGTTGCAATCGCCGCCCAGCGGGGAGTTTACCTGCCGGCATGATTTGAGCTTGTTGCCTACGTTGTCTGATGTGATGTCAATGTATGTGTTGATCAGGTAATCGGTAAGCTCCGTCCATTCCGCATCGCCGGGTACATGCCATCCGGTGGGGCAGATGCCCTGTACGCCGCTGGGGTTGCCGTTGCTGCTGCCGGCGCCGTTCATCACGGCAGCCCATTCGTACAATCCTCCGTAAAGTTCGCAGTTCACAGGGTCGTTGTTGTAACATCGCCGCGTTATATTAGTTCCTGATGCATCCCTCGTGGTGTTAAGGTTTTCCTTCATCCAGCACTGGTTGCCAATCAGGATCGTGTTGTACACATTCCCATCGTAATCCATGACCGTTGGAGCGCCAGGGCAGGGATTCATGCTTTCCACAATATATGCAACCAGCATAAGTTTGGTTTCCGGGCTGTACCGGTTGGGATGTTCCTGCATGGGATCCCAAACGATGTGCAATCCATTTCCCGGGCTCACCGGGCCCACATCCCCGCTGATCGTGCCAGATGATATGGGAAAGTAATTCAGTCCGGCGTCAAAACTCACACGCATGTTCATAAAATAAGCGTTTCCAGGGGCCGTTAAATCAAAATAAACATCCACCAGGCCGCTGTTATCGGGGCGCTGTGCTACCTGCACGTTGGTGATGGAACCGGTCTGGGCCATGAGCTGAACTGCCATGCATATAGCAACCGGCAATAAAGTAATGTTTTTCATGTGATATAGTGTTTGTTTGTAATTGCTTTATGATGTAGCATCATAGTTCATGTTTTTGAAGCAACAAAAGTAAAAATAATTATCAGAAAATAAAAATATTTTAAGCCACAAAAAAAATCATCGAATACGAATTATTATTGGTCTTTAATTCCTGCCTGGCTGCAGACAGGAGTGC
>JAFGME010000170.1 GCA_016927695.1 Bacteroidales bacterium | reverse complement strand
GTTTCCGATCAGTTTTTCCTTTTGCCCAAAAACAATATGGGTCTTTCGCTAAACAGCCTTTTACAATCAAAATTCACTGCCATATACTCAGGAACCGATACCCTTAAAGGCAAATATTATGAAACAGTGAAGGTGATCCCTGAAGCAACGGATTCGGATGTGGTGATTGCCATACTCTGGATTAATCCCTCCACTTACGAAATTCAAAAAACCGAGATCACCTCAAAAAGCGCGGGAACCTATACTGTGGATTTCTGGTACAATAATGCTTCAAAACCCCTACCCTCCATGATGGAGATCACATTTGACGTGGGAAAACTTACCCTTCCGGTGAAATTTCTCGGGTATGACGATACAGATCAGGAAAATAAGAAAAATCCACTGAGAAAGGAAGGCCAGGGGAGCATTATGCTCAGGTTTTCAGACTACGACATAAACAAAGGGATTGATGACAGTTTTTTTGAAAAAGAGGAGTAAGTATAAGGATTCCCCCCTCACAAGGTCATTATGACATTATTTCAAGAATCACAGGACCACCTGTTAAGTGTATCCGAATTCCTGCCACATTGTCCCGAAAATCGTCATGGCAAAATATTTGAAAGAAAATTCTGATCTTTAAATTTTTTCGGGTATGACAGATATGGTAAATGACAGCGCTTCTGAGAAAGAAATGGAAATGGAATCCGTTAAACAAAACGGCGAATCCGGGGTTTCCGGTGAAAAAGATGCTGCAAAAAATGAAAGCGATGCGGTAGGGCATGAACAAAAATCCCGCACCGGCAGGTTCAATAAAAACGCTAAAATAAGGGAGTTGGAAGATAAAATTAAAGAACTCAACGATAAGTACTTGCGTTTATTCTCTGAATTCGACAATTTCAGAAAAAGAACCCTGAAAGAAAAAGTGGAAATGTCGAAATATGCTTCTGCCGATACCATTACCGGCCTTTTACCCATACTTGACGACTTCGAAAGAGCCATCAGAGCAATGGAATCCTCAAAGGAAAATGAACAGCTACAGGAAGGGGTGAGACTTATTTATACAAAGCTTTTTGGCATGTTAGAACGCAGGGGGCTGAAGGCCATTGAGGCGCGGGGTAAAGATTTCGACACCGATTTTCACGAGGCGATAACACAAATACCCGTGGATTCAGCCGAACAAAAAGGCAAAGTGGTCGACGAAATAGAAAAAGGATACCTCCTCAACAACAAAGTGATCCGGTTTTCCAAAGTGGTTATCGGGCAATAACAATTAATGCTGACAGAATGTCCAAAAGAGACTATTACGAAATACTGGGTGTGGCGAAAGATGCCTCCGAATCGGAGATAAAAAAAGCATACCGCCAGATGGCGTTGAAATATCACCCTGACAAAAATCCCGGGAATCACGAAGCCGAGGAAAAATTCAAAGAAGCTGCTGAAGCCTACGAAATACTCAGGGATCCCGGCAAAAGAAAAAAGTATGACCAGTATGGTCATGCCGGGCTTGGTGGCGCTGCCGGGGCCGGAGGGTTCAGTATGTCCATGGACGACATTTTCAGCCAGTTTGGTGACATTTTTGGCGATGCTTTCGGGGGATTCGGAGGTTTTGGAGGCGCCAGGCAGCAGCGAAGAAGGCAGGTAAACAAAGGTTCAAACATCAGGATTAAAGTTAAACTCACCCTTGAAGATATCCTGCATGGGGTGGAGAAAAAGATCAAAGTCAACAAATATATTTCATGTACCGAATGCGATGGCACGGGAGCCAAAGGAGGCTCTTCATACTCCGCCTGCTCAACCTGCCACGGAACCGGTACAGTGACCCGGATATCAAACACTTTTCTAGGACAAATGCAGACCTCCTCAACCTGCCCCTCCTGCGGGGGAGCAGGCCAGGTGATCATAAACCGCTGCACAGCCTGTGCCGGAAACGGTGTTGTGAATGGCGAAGAGATTATTTCCGTTAAAATACCTGCCGGCGTGGAAGATGGCATGCAGTTGTCGGTAAGCGGAAAAGGAAATGCAGGTGCAAGGGGAGGAATCCCAGGCGACCTCATCATTCTGATCGAAGAACAGGAACATGAGTATTTTGAAAGAGACGGAATCAATCTCATCTACTCCGCTTACATCAGCTTCATCGATGCAGCCCTGGGCGCCGACATTGAAATCCCGACTCTCGAAGGTAAAGCTAAAATAAAAATAGGCCCCGGAACACAATCCGGTAAAGTGCTCCGCCTCAAAGCAAAAGGTCTTCCTTCACTCAACACTTATGGACAAGGGGATTTGCTGGTGAACATCAACGTGTGGACCCCCAGATCACTTTCCAAAGAAGAACGGGAAATTCTGGAAAAACTGAAAAACTCTGTAAATTTCAGTCCCAGCCCTACCGGCAGTGACAGAAGCTTTTTCCACAGGATGAAAGAATACATCAAAAATTGATCCAGCGCTTATGAACACTCTACTCCGGGCAGAAAATATCCAAAAGGAATACAGCGGTCATAAAGCCTTGTCGGATATCAGTCTTGAAGTGCCTTCGCAAAGTATATATGGTTTGCTCGGGCCCAACGGCGCCGGAAAAACTACTTTCATCAGGATCATCAATCAAATCACAGCTCCGGATTCGGGAACTGTTTTTCTCAAGGGTGAAAAGCTCAACCCAAAACATATCTCCAGGATTGGCTACCTGCCCGAAGAAAGAGGCCTTTACCGCAAAATGGAAGTGGGTGAACAGGCTTTGTACCTTGCTCAGCTGAAAGGCCTCAGCCGGGCAGATGCCATGGAAAAACTGAAAAAATGGTTCATCAGGTTCGACATCACTCCCTGGTGGCGCAAAAAAGTAGAAGAGTTATCCAAGGGGATGCAGCAAAAGGTACAGTTCATTATCACTGTAATCCATGAACCGGAACTCCTCATTTTTGATGAACCCTTCAGCGGGTTTGATCCCATCAACGTGAACCTCCTTAAAGATGAAATTCTTCAATTAAAGAAAAACGGCGCCACCATCATCTTCTCCACACACAATATGGCTTCGGTTGAAGAACTATGCGACCATATAGCCCTGATCAATAAAGCGGAAAAAATTCTTGAAGGCAGCATGAGGGAGATAAAGGCCAATTACAAAACAAACACCTTCGAGATATCCCTCAGGGATATAAAAAGCAACGTTAAAGGTATGCTCCCTGATGATTTCCTCCTGATCAATGAATCTGTTTCGCATGGGATCACAACAATGAACATAAGAATTCCCGGAAATACCAAACCCAATGAATTGCTGGGCGCCATCCTTCCTTATGCAGACCTGGTATCTTTCAGAGAAGTGTTTCCCTCAATGAATGATATTTTTATTAATATGGTACAGGAATACACCGGTTGATTATGGGAAAAATTACTCTTATTCTGAAACGTGAATATCTGACCAGGGTCAAAAAACGGTCCTTCATTATCATGACCATTTTAGGACCCCTGCTCATGGCGGCTTTATTTGTGGTTCCTGTGTATATGGCTCAGATTGAAGGGGATGTAAAAATCATCGGCGTTGTAGATGATTCCAGGGTTTTCACCAACCGGATAAAAAACACGGAAACCCTGCAGTTTGTCTTTCTCAGCAAGAATATTGAAAAAGCCAAAAAAGATCTTGACTCAACAGGAATTTTTGCCGTCCTTCATATCCCCAAAACCGAGCTGAGTGTGCCTGAATCGGCCATTTTGTACTCCCTGAAACAGCCCAATCTGATTTTGAAGAGCCATATAATGAATGAAATGGCGCATGAAATTGAATCACTGAAACTTCTTTCCGGAGGAATTGACCCTCAGGTACTCATATCCATTAAAACCGACGTTAATCTGTTGACCATAAGGGTTGACCGTGATGGCGCTGAAAAGAAAAGCTCTACTGAGCTTAGCATGGTGGTTGGTTTCGTGGGAGGTTTACTCATTTATATTTTTATATTCCTTTACGGCTCACAGGTGATGAGGGGAGTGATTGAAGAAAAAACCAGCAGGATAGTTGAAGTGATTGTTTCCTCGGTGAAGCCTTTTGAACTAATGATGGGAAAAATTACAGGCATTGCATTGGTTGGGCTTACCCAGTTTGCACTGTGGGTGTTGCTCACATTCATTATCGTCACAGGATTTCTTACTGTTTTTAAAGGAGATATTTCCGATTACAAGTCATCACAGTTTATGATTGGCAATGAAAGCAGGCTGACTGACACTGTCCCCCCACAGGCAACAACCCTGGCTCCCGGCAGCAATGAATCCGTTATCGAGGTATTTGAAACCATTAACTCGATCAATTTCGAGGTAATCATCTTTTCATTCCTCTTTTTCTTTATCGGCGGATACCTGGTGTATGCCGCCCTTTTTGCAGCCATTGGATCGGCAGTCGACAATGAAACCGACACACAACAATTCATGATGCCCGTGACCATCCCCCTGATCCTTTCCATTGTAATTTCACAGTTCATCATCAACAATCCCGATGGACCTGCAGCGGTATGGCTTTCACTCATACCGCTTACATCCCCGGTGGTGATGATGATCAGGATACCCTTCGGGGTACCTTACATGGAACTTGCCCTATCGTACAGTTTTCTGATACTTGGCTTCATTGGAACAACCTGGCTGGCGGCCAAAATCTACCGCACCGGCATTCTGATGTACGGGAAAAAAGTCACTTACAGGGAATTATGGAAATGGATATCCTATCGCCCGGGAAAGAATTCAGATTATACAATAAAAAAACACCTTATGCACGGAAGTTCCAATAAGGATCGTAAAGAATAGACTAAGGCCGGAATGTTGTTATTTATTTACTGCTTATTAATTGGTAAATTCAAAATAGAAATTCTATATTTGCACCCTCAAATTTTCAGGTGATTTTTAATTAAAAAACAAAACATTCAGCAATGCAGAATAAAGGAGCGATAAAGACCCTGGCCATAATCTTTGCCGTGGTTTGCCTGTTTCAGTTGTCTTTCACATTTTTCACAAGCAGGGTTGAGAAGAAAGCGAATGAGTATTCCCTCAGGGAAGCGGTACATGAGAAAGCCGGGAAATTATCCAAAGGGGATGCGATACTCGAAGGATATTATTTCGATTCAATCTCAAGGGCAGAAAGAAGATACTTCCTTGATTCCATGTCAAACCAGGTGATTTACAACGTCGGTGTAAGAAAATATACATACAAAGATTGTAAAGAAAGGGAAATCAACCTTGGCCTTGACCTTAAGGGCGGGATGAACGTTACCATGGAGGTATCGGTAGCCGAAATCGTTAAAGGGCTATCGGGAAACAACCAGGATCCGGCTTTTATTGAAATCATCAACAGATCCAGGGAAAAACAAAAAAGCAGCCAGAAGGATTTTGTCACCCTTTTCGGAGAAACGATTGAGGAAGTGGATCCGAATTTCAACCTGGCAAGGATATTTCTTTTTGAATTCAAAGACAAAGGCATCACCACAACATCCACAAACGAGGAAGTGCTCACAGTGATTGATCGCGAAACCAACAGCGCCATCGACAGGACATTTAACATTCTGCGTACCCGTATCGACCGTTTTGGCGTTGCTCAGCCCAACATCCAGAAAATCCCGTCAACAGGGCGTATCCTGATCGAACTCCCGGGGATCAAGGAACCGGAAAGGGTCAGAAAACTGTTGCAGGGTTCAGCCAAACTCGAATTCTGGGAAACCTATAAATTCTCTGATTTGTACCAGTTTTTCGGAGAAGCCAATAAAAAGCTTGCCGACCTCCAGGGTGGCGATGAAGCAGATGAAATATCTGATGATTCCGGGCAATCTGACGGTCAGGCAACCACTGAAGAGCCTCCGACCGGAGAAGACCTTACAGAAGTAACACCTGCCGATTCTGCTGCAAAACAAGATACTACTGGTGAAACCTCCCTCCTTGACCAGCTCGAAAGCGACACCACAGACCTGGCACAGGAAGATCAGTCATTTTCAGACTATGCCAAAAAGAATCCGCTGAATGCCTATCTGATCCCTGCTTACTATCAGCAAAACGGAAATTACTATCCGGGTCAGACAGCCACTGTGGGATATGCTTCCATTAAAGATACGGCCAGAGTGAATAAAATGCTCAGTCAGACACGCGATCTGTTTCCCAGGGATCTGAGGCTTCGCTGGATGATCAAATCACGTGAAGAAGGAAGCAACGTATTGGAGCTAATGGCCCTGAAAGTCACTTCGCGTGATCAGGAAGCCGCATTAGGTGGTGATGCCATCACCAATGCCAGGCAGGATTATGACCAGAACGGCCGTGTGGAGGTTTCCATGTCCATGAATGCTGAAGGAGCCAAAATCTGGAAAAGGCTCACCGGAGACCACATCGGGGACCAGATCGCTATCGTTTTAGACGATTATGTGTATTCAGCGCCCAATGTTCAGGGGGAAATCCCCAATGGACAATCCTCCATTACAGGAAATTTTACCGTTGAGGAAGCTCAGGACCTTGCCAACATCCTTAAAGCAGGCAAACTCCCGGCCCCCGCCAGAATCGTGGAAGAAGCCGTGGTCGGCCCCTCTCTGGGAAAAGAAGCAGTTAATGCAGGCCTTTCATCCTTCATCATTGCCTTCATCCTGGTACTCATTTATATGATTCTCTATTACAACAGGGCCGGATGGGTTGCCGACCTCGCCCTGCTTACCAATATATTTTTCCTTTTCGGGGTGCTTGCATCCTTCGGCGCGGTGCTCACATTGCCCGGAATTGCAGGTATCGTTCTTACACTCGGTATGGCAGTGGATGCCAATGTTATTATTTATGAACGTATCAAAGAGGAAGTCAGGGCAGGAAAAGGCATCAGACTCGCCATCAGCGACGGTTATAAAAATGCATATTCCGCCATCATTGACGGCAACGTAACTACACTGTTGACAGGAATTGTGCTTTACACCTTCGGTTCAGGTCCCATACAGGGCTTTGCCACCACCCTGATCATTGGTATCCTTTCTTCCCTCTTCTCTGCTATTTTCATTTCGCGCCTGATTTTTAACTGGGCTTTGAACAACAACAAAACACTCAATTTTGCCAACAAATTCACACAAAATGCGCTCGCCAGCGTAAACTTTGATTTCCTCAAAATGAGAAGGTTTGCCTATATCTTCTCTACTGCAATCATTGTGCTGGGGCTGGCCTCACTTGCCATTCGCGGGTTGAATTACGGGGTTGACTTTTCAGGAGGACGGACCTTTGTTGTAAGATTTGACCAGAATGTGAAAGTGAGCGATGTCAGAAATGCCCTTTCGCAGGTTTTTATCGACGAGAACGGGCAGAACTACACACCTGAAGTCAAAACTTTCGGACCCAGCAAACAGGTTAAGATTACCACCAGGTTCATGATCAGTGACGACAGCCAGGAGGCGGATTCCATTGTGCAGGCAAAGTTGTTCTATGGCCTGAAACCGCTTTACAACAATCAGAATATTGAATATGATGATTTTGTGTCTGACACTCAGATTGAAGAAAAATATCTGGGAATCCTCAGTTCACAAAAAGTGGGACCAACCATCGCCGATGACATCAGAAACAGGGCTGTTTGGGCCATTGGCCTCGCCCTGGTTATCATCTTTGCCTATATTGCCATACGGTTTAAAAAGTGGCAGTTCGGACTGGCCGGTGTCATTGCTCTGTTTCATGATACCCTGATTACCATAGGGATATTCTCCATGTTTTACAACCTGTTGCCCTTTAATATGGAAATTGACCAGGCATTTATTGCGGCCATCCTCACCATTATCGGGTATTCCATCAACGATACCGTGATCATTTTTGACCGTATCAGGGAATTCACACAACTGCATCACAAGCGCGACCTCAGATCAAATATCAACGATGCACTGAACAGCACCCTTGCAAGAACTGTGAACACTTCAGGTACAACCATCGTTGTACTGCTTACAATATTCCTTCTGGGTGGTGAGATCATCCGGGGATTTACTTTTGCTTTGCTGATCGGCATCGTGATTGGAACTTACTCCTCTGTTTTCAACGCCAGCCCCATTGCTTTCGACCTGTTATCTTTAAAAAAGAACAGGCAAGCCCCGGGAACCGCTGTAAAAAACAAGAGCTAATGGTCTTTGAAATAGATTAAAAAGTCTCTCTGTTGGGAGACTTTTTTTATTTTTGCTCTGTAATAGTTTGGCGAATGGAAAGTTTTCTGTTGTTTTTCGATATCAGCACAGGTGAGCTACTGGTTATTATGGTAGCTGCCTTTCTGGTTTTTGGACCCAGGAAGCTTCCGGAAATAGCCAGAAAACTGGGAAAAGGGCTTAACGAGCTTAGGAGGGCTACAGAGGAGATAAAAAACGAAATCAGGAAAGAAACTTCTGAAATTAAAAAGGATTTCATCCCTGAAGAAAAAAAAGAAAAGGAAAACAAGACTGCTCCCGGGAAGCCCGAAAACTCTGCCAACGACCTCATTTAATATAATATATCACATGATAAAGGGTTACATCGCATTATCAGAAATATTTCTAAATAATCTTCGTTTATCATAAGCAATTAAAATTGAAGCTATTAAAATGAAATTTATTGGATTATCCATTCTAGCGGTTTTCATCATTACCTCCTCGCTGTTTGCGCAGAAAAGCCTTACAGAATCAGCCGACATTACATTTGAGGAGCAGAAATACTCAATTGCCGTTGACAAGTATAAAAAAGCATATAGTAAAATAAAGAAGAATCCCAACGAAAAAAACAGGATCCGTTTCCAGATTGCCGAATGTTACAGGTTGATGAATGAGCCCAAAAGAGCTGAAACCTACTACAAAGGGCTGATCAGAAATGAATACTACAAACAGAAACCGGAAATTCTTCTTTACTATGCACAGATGCTGATGATCAACGAAAAATATGATGAGGCCATTCCACAATTTGAAGAATACATCAAACTCAAACCTGATGATCCCCGGGGATCATCAGGCATGAAATCGTGCAAGCTGACCAAGGAATGGATGGAAAAACCCTCCAACCATCAGATCACTAATCTGAGGGATGTTAATTCAAGAGAGGACGACTTTGCCCCTGCTTATGCCTCCGACAACTACAACTCCATCATTTTTACATCAAACCGGGAAGGAAGTACAGGGAAGGAAGCCGATGAATGGACCGGACAGAATTTTACCGACCTGTTTTATGCCCGCTCTGATCGTAAAGGGGGATGGAGCACTCCTGACTTATTAGATAAAGAAGGTATCATCAATACCGAAACCAATGAAGGAATAGCAAAGTTGAACAGCACTTTCTCCACACTATATTTCACCAGATGCGGCAATGAAAAAAACAGCCAGTCGGGTTGTCATATCTATAAAGCATCAAAACAGGGAAGGTCTTTCGGGCAGCCTGAGATCATCGACCTGGGAGGCGACAGCACCTCGGCAATTGGCCACCCGAGCCTGAGCGATGATGAACTCAGCATCTTTCTTGCCGCTGATTTTAAAGGAGGGTATGGAGGTAAAGACCTTTATTTTGCCACAAGAAAATCCCGCAGCGATGATTTCGGCAGACCAAAAAATATGGGGCCGGTGATCAACTCTCCCGGAGATGAAATGTTCCCTTTCCTCAGGGGAGATACGGCGCTCTATTTCTCATCCAACGGTCACGTTGGATTTGGGGGAATGGACATGTTTAAATCCACACGCAATGGAGAAGAATGGAACATGCCGGTGAATATGGGATACCCGCTCAACACCAATGCCGATGACTACGGAATTGTATTCAATCCCCAGGCCGGCGAAGAAGGATTCTTCACCAGCAACAGGAAAGAATTTGAAAGAGAAAGATCGAAGGGCGGAGATGACATCTGGTATTTTATTGTACCGCCGCTGGAATTCACCCTTGCCGGTATCGTAAAAGACGACAGAACCTTGCAATATATCGAAAGTGCCGAAGTCAGGATGGTGGGATCAAACGGAACCTCTGTGACCGCCAAAACCAACTCCATCGGAAGATACGAATTCAACAAGGAACAGTTCCTTGCCAATACCACCTATGAGCTCATTGTTTCAATGGAGGGGTATTTCAATTCCTCGGGTACCGAAACAACCGTAGGTGTGACAAGAAGCAAGGATTTTACACACGATTTCGTCCTTGAGCCCATCCCCAAAAAACCCATTGTTTTGCCTGAGATCCTTTACGATCTGGCCAAATGGGACCTCAAACCCCAATACCAGGATTCATTGCAGGGACTGATCCAGACCCTTGACCAGAACCCTACCCTGGTGGTTGAACTTGCTTCACATACCGATGCCAGGGATACAGACGAAAGAAACGATATTCTCTCACAAAAACGTGCACAGTCGGTCGTAGACTATTTGATACTTCGCGGTATTGATCCCGAACGTCTGGCGGCCAAAGGATATGGTGAGCGTGTACCCAGGGTACTCGACAGAAAGTACTATCTAAACGGAAAGGTCATATTGGATTCGGCCGATGTTCTGACAGAGGATTTCATCAATGCACTTCCCAATACCGAAATTAAAGAATTTGCCCACCAACTCAACCGCAGAAGTGAATTTTCCGTGCTCCGCAACGACTTTGTTCCCAAAGAAAAACTGGATGTCGTTGTTTCTCCAAAAATCGATATCATTGTAAACCCTGAAGCCGAAGTAAACAGTGTTCCCCTGAAAATGGACCCGGAGGGCAGGTTTGGGGTGAAATGCGAAGTGAACGGGTATGCATCCGACATCTATATTGATAAAAAAATCAGCGCCCCGCTAATATCCCTCAACAGCGCCCTGGATCTTCTGAGAAAAGGAGCCATCAGCAAAGACGACTTTGAAGGTGACCCCAATGAAATACTCGCCAATTCCTCCATTGCTGACAAGGCTGTATTTCTCATCGAAGAAATAAAAATTGAGAAAAACTATCTCAACCTGATCGAAGTGATGGTGGATCATAAGCTTGCAGACGGCTTCCTTATCGACGAGGCCACCTTTCAAATGATCGGGGATTACACCATCGATGAGGATAATAAACTGATGATTTTCGAGTAGGCTCGGTAGGCTTTTATGCTTGGATGAAAGAAAACGGAATAAATGCTGTTTTAGATGCTGTACCCGGGGCGGGACTTGAACCCGCACGACCTTTTGGGCCAAGGGATTTTAAGTCCCTCGTGTCTACCAATTCCACCACCCGGGCCCGGCCAAAAAAAATCTCTCCGAAGAGAGATCCTTTTATTGCGTGAGCGGAAAACGGGACTCGAACCCGCGACCCTAACCTTGGCAAGGTTATGCTCTACCAACTGAGCTATTTCCGCGAATTGGGAGTGCAAATATAAATATTTTTAAAGTGAATTATCAAAAAAAATCTTCATTAACCCAACATTTTTTTTATCTCATTCAATTTGAGAAGCGCTTCAACCGGGGTCATGGTATTTACATCCACACCATGAAGTTCTTCACGGATGCGGTCTAAGAGAGGGTCTTCGAGTTGAATGAAACTCAGTTGCGTACCGGCTCCATCCCGCAAAAGCAAACGCTTTGTTTTTTCACGAAACTCTGTATTGCTATGCGAATCTTCTAAAAACTGAAGGATGTCTCCTGCCCTGCTGATGACTTTTTCAGGCATACCTGCCATTCTCGCCACATGGATGCCAAAGCTGTGTTCGCTCCCCCCGGAAACCAGCTTCCTCAGAAAAATAATCTTATTCCCCACCTCCCTGATCGAAATGTGATAATTCCTGATTCGTTTAAAGCGTTGTGCCATATCGTTCAGCTCGTGATAGTGAGTGGCAAATAAAACCTTTGCCCTGAAGGCAGGATGTTCATGCAGGTACTCGGCGATTGACCACGCAATACTTATCCCATCATACGTACTGGTTCCCCGGCCGATTTCATCCAACAACACCAGGCATCGGTTCGAAATATTGTTGAGGATGCTGGCTGTTTCATTCATCTCTACCATGAAAGTGGACTCTCCCGAAGATATATTGTCTGAAGCCCCCACCCTGGTGAATATTTTATCAACGACCCCGATCTCTGCTGAAGCTGCAGGGACATAACTTCCAATCTGTGCCATGAGTACGATCATTGCGGTTTGCCTGAGCAAAGCTGACTTTCCCGACATATTCGGACCTGTCAGGATGATGATCTGCTGGTTTTCATTATCCAGATCTATGTTATTCGAAACATAGGATTCACCCGCTGACAGATACTTTTCAATGACAGGGTGCCGTCCTTCCCTGATGGCAATTTTATATGACTGGCTGAGAACAGGCTTACTATAATTATTTTCCTTGGCCGTATCCGCAAAAGAAAGCAGCACATCAAGAAATCCTGCAACCTGTGCATTAAGCTGCACCGGTTCAATATACTCGGCAATATCATCTACAAGTTTATCAAAAAAATTTGCTTCAAGGGCTGAGATCTTCTCCTCTGCACCCAATATCTTTTCTTCATATTCCTTCAGTTCATCTGTGATGTATCTTTCAGAACCGGTGAGGGTTTGTTTCCTGTGCCATTCCTGAGGCACTTTGCTTTTGTGTGCATTGGTCACCTCAAGATAATAACCGAAGACATTGTTGTATCCTATTTTCAGTGAACCGATGCCTGTTTTATCCATTTCGCGCTGCTGAATTCTTACCAGGTAATCCTTGCCTGTGCGCATAAGGTTGCGCAGTTCATCCAGATCCTGTGAGAATCCCTCCCTGATCACATTTCCTTTCAGTACATTCACAGGAGGGTCTTCTTCTATCTGCCGTTCAATCTGCGATCGTATCAATTCACAGGGATTCAGTTTTTCGGCAGCTTTTTTCAAAGAATCACTCCGGCAATTTTCGATGGCCAATTTGATTTTGCGGATTGACTCCAGGGCCCTCTTTATCTGAATCACCTCCCGAGGATTGCATTTTTTAACAGCTACTTTTGATATCAGGCGTTCAAGGTCTCCCATCACCCTTATATCCTTAGTCAGCAACTGTGAAAGTTCATTGTTCTTAAGAAAAAAATCAACTATTTCCAACCGGTTCTCAATGCTACTGATCTTCCGCAATGGCAGCAGAATCCACTTTTTGAGCAGTCTCGCCCCCATTGGGGAAACCGTATGGTCCAATATTTCAAGAAGCGTTCCGGCGTGTTCGTTGGGAGTGCTTACAAGCTCTAAATTTCTGATAGTGAACCTGTCAAGCCACACATAATCCTCCTCATCCAGCCTTGATACCCTGTTGATATGGGCCGACTTTTCATGATGGGTTTCCATCATATAATGCAGGGCGGCTCCTGCCGAAATAATGGCAAAAGGCATCCCTTCAATGCCAAACCCCTTAAGGGAAGAAGTCCCGAAATGGTTTAACAGCATTTCATAACAAAAATCGTAACTAAAAACCCAATCCTCAAATGTATAGGTATAATACCTGTCCCCAAAAATTTTCCTGAACTCCTGAAGCTTGCTTTTCTGCAAAACCACTTCGTTGGGTTTGAAGCTCTGCAAGAGATTGTCAATGTATTCGGGATGTCCTTCCCCGGTATAAAATTCTCCCGTTGAAACATCCAGAAAAGACACACCTGTTTTAGCGCCGAAATGCAGGGCTGCAAGAAAATTATTTGATTTGTTCTCTAACAGATGATCATTGAAAGACATACCAGGGGTTACCAGTTCGGTCACTCCCCGTTTAACGATGCTTTTCGCCAGTTTTGGATCTTCCAGCTGATCGCATATGGCAACCCTGTAACCCGCCTTCACCAGTTTGGGTAAATAAGTATCCAGTGAATGATGCGGGAAACCCGCCAGATCGACAAACGAAGCTGCGCCATTGGCCCGCTTCGTAAGGACAATCCCCAGTATTTTCGAAACTTTAATTGCATCTTCGCCAAAAGTTTCATAAAAATCACCCACACGAAACAACAGTAATGCATCAGGATATCTGGACTTGATGGCATTGTATTGTTTCATCAGAGGAGTTTCCTTTTCCTGCCGGGCATTTGCCATTTACATCTATTTTTAAACAAAAATATAACTATCTAAGGAACATTTTTATAATTTTAATTCACATCTTGTTGATAAAGTCGTAAAAAGACAATTATGCGGAAAACAAAAAACGAAGAATTGGGCAGACTTACAGTGGATGAATTCAGAAAAAGTGCCAAAGCGCCTGTTGTGGTAGTGCTGGATAATATCAGAAGCTTATGGAACATTGGCTCTATTTTCAGGACTGCCGATGCATTCAGGCTCACTGCAGTTCATTTGTGCGGAATCACTGCCACACCGCCGCACAGGGAAATTCAAAAAAGCGCACTGGGGGCAACAGATTCGATGGCCTGGCAATATTTTCCCGAAACCCTTCTGTCAATAAGTGATTTAAAAAGGGAAGGTTATACCATACTTGGACTCGAACAAACCGATTCAAGCTTACTTTTAAACCGGTTCAATCCCGGTCATCTTACCAAAATGGCTTTGGTTGTTGGAAACGAGGTGAACGGACTTTCGGAAAACATCCTTGATCAGTTGGACGCTTCCATTGAAATTCCCCAGTTTGGAACCAAACATTCGCTCAATGTTGCAGTGAGCACGGGCATTTTGATCTGGGATATGTTTGTCAGAAGTAAAATGTTTTCAGACCTGTGAGCAAAAAAAAAGGCTGCCCTTCCAACAGCAGCCTTTCCGAAAAAAATTATCAGACAAAATTATCTTATAGCATTCTGGAAGTCGGGACTTGTAAAATACTTCATAAATTCTTTGTCGTTCTTTGCAACATCCTTGAGGCCGGGATCTTCAGTAACCGCTTTCTTCAGATTTTCGTAAATCTGAGCCTCATTATTGGTTCTTGCACCTGCAACAGCCAGCAGATAATAAACTTCTGCGTTTTTATCAGCGCAATTCAGGGTGGATGTAGCGCCACTGTAATTACCGCTTAGCAACTGAGCCAGGGCGACGTTATAATCGCACTTCTTGCTTCCGAATGAAGTGAGGGCTCCGTTGTAGTTTCCTTCTAAAACCTTGATGATGCCCATATTATAATTCACATCAACACCCTGTTTTTGGGCTTCCATGTAATTGGTTTTTGCTTCAGCATAACGTTTTTCCTTTGAGGCGATTGCGCCCGTATTGTTAAGTACATATCCGTTATTTGAGGCAAGCGATTTTGCTTTGGTGAAATACTCCCTCGCTTCGTTCATGTTTCCCAGTTGCATACTCATGTATCCTGCGTTGTTAAAGCCTTTCCATTCATTTGGATGAACTTCGGTCGCTGATTTATAAATGTTCATTTTGGCGTTCGGATCGCTGGTAAGTGTGGCTGCATAAAGAAGTTCGCTGATGGAGAGAGAACCCGGGTTGGTGGTGGCCAATTGCGCAATTTCATCATCTGATTTCTCAGGTATAAAACAATTAACCGTTATCTCTGCCCTTCTCAGCGGAGGAAGTATGTCTTCTTCAATTTCTTTGTAAACTACAGTCATATTCCTGATCTCCTGTTCCCTTTTGGCCATATCGCTCTGACTGTTCACAACGTTCATGATAATATTCTTATCCTTAATATCAGAAGCCTGAACAGACTTCATAAATCCATCCCAGTCCTCGCCATGGGCAGTAAGTTTCACATTAAGATCCTGCCTGATGGTTTCCACCTCAACCTTTTCCTCTTTTGCCCTTTTCTTTATGTAAGTGTTGTAATTATCTTCAACATATTTCTTACCTGATTCCGACCTTCGCTGTGACAAACCCTGGTTAAATGACTCCTCACCTTCCGGAGAGGCCCAGGCATGAATGTCGATGTCCTTGATTTTCCAACCTCTTTCAATGAACTCATTCAGGCCTTTCAATACCATTTTGGCTTTTTCATCCTTATTAAGCTGGTAATTGAAATTCAGGTCATGCTTGTTTACCACAAAGAAAATCACACCTTTCTGACTTTCGGTAAGATTTCTCTGAAGTTCATGGTCAGCAAGCAAAAACTGCTCATTGTTCCAAACCCGTTTCGAGGTCATAATAAGACCATCGGCAATCTTTCTGTCGATAAGGCTATACGGGGTTTTATTGCTGACCGATGCCATCGGGTCAACATAAATTTCGCACACCTCCATTCCCGGTTCGTAAGTCAGGTTGGTTTTGTAGGTAAAACTCCCGCCGGTTGAAGGGATCGTGATAGCGCCAGGTTTTCTGAACTCTTCGGGCACATCCTCGCCTTGCAGCCAGATGGTGGGAAGCTGTTTAGTTTTATCTCCATACTTAAGGATGGGGGTAAACTCAACCACGGCTTTAGAATTAAAATACTCAGGTACGGTGGCTTTCACCTCAACAGGAACCGAATCGCCGTGCAATGCCAGCAATACAGGTTCTGTATTGATCTGGATCTTACCTTTTTCTTTGGGCCTCCAGAAGTTATATGAAAGTCCGAGTGAAGTAAAATAGTAAGCATCATTCTTGCCCCCGCTGATCAGTCCGTCAAGTTTGTCAGAGTCAAACCAGCGGATGGTGCTTTCCAGATTGATATCCCACCTGTTGCTGAGTTTGAAATCTGCCCCGATACCTGTTGGGATCATAGTTTCGGTGGTACTGGGATAGCCGTTTCCCACCTTGGTATCATCTGCAATATTATAGGCCTGTGATGTAAAATTCACAAAACCTATACCTGTGGTGCCATAAACGGTTAACCGCATTGGTTTGTCTTTGTAACCAAAGAAAAGGTTGGAAAAGTTAACCGTTGTGCCCAGAATGTAATCCAGCAACTCCGATTCGAAGTACATGTTCTTGGTATCCACGCCGCTTTTTCCTTTCAGAGGGGCGCTGATAACCGAGCCATACAATGTAAATACTGGACTGATGTGTTTGCCGAGCCTCGCTCCGAATCCGAAATCCATGTCATCGGAGCCAAGCATCGCACCGTGCCATTCTCCGCCCTGGATGTCACAATAACTCTGTGTGATCCCTCCATTCACGTTGAAGTACCATTGATAATAACATTTGTCGTTGTCATCAAGGTTGGTGTTTTGTCCGAATGCAACACCCGTAAGTGATAAAATGAGTGTAACTGCGAATGCTTTAAGATAAATCTGATAATTTTTTTTCATATTATTAGGTTTTTCTCTTATAAAAAACTTTTTCTCTAATTTTTTCCAAATATATTAACTCTGCATCAAAAAACCAAAATTCTTCTCAAATTTATGCAAAAATAACAATAATTTTTATTTTCTCAAACAATTTCTCACATTATTATCCATATTTCCATAAAATATTTCAATT
>JAFGME010000169.1 GCA_016927695.1 Bacteroidales bacterium | reverse complement strand
CCTGCCTCGGTGAATATTTCTCCCCTGGTTTCAAATCCGGCCCTCTTGTAGTATTCAACAGCCGTAAGCTGCGAGTGAAGATAAATCCTTTTCCGGAAGGGTTTGATCTCCTGTAAAAGCTCTTTCAGCAGAAAGGTTCCGATACCACGTCCGCGATATTCCGGCAGCACTGCAAAACGCTCTAATTTGATCCCCTTTTCGGTGTTTCTCCATCTGCCCGTTCCCACAGCCTTTTCGCCGGCAAATACCAGGTAAAATACCGACTCCTCCTCATTTTCATATTCCAGCGCCGGATCAACACCCTGTTCCTCAATGAAAACAGCCTTCCTGATGACTATTGCGAGGAGGTAAAGATCAGCTTCACCGCGGGTGATTCGTATTATTGATATTGAACTGCTTTCCATAATGTGATATAACCACCTCTTTTCCGGTATTATTCTCCCGCATTTTCACTGCAACAATAAAAATTTTCTGTCATTATTCAAAAAAATAATTTTCAATATTCGATTCAATATTTTCTGTATCCATATTTCTTTGGATTTGAAAAGGGTATTTTGTTAATTTTACGGGCAGTGAAAAAAACGGATGACAAATATTCAAGAAGGCGGCTTCAGGGCTCGTATATCACTACAGTGGTGAGCATAACGCTTGTGCTGTTTATGCTGGGGCTGCTTGGCCTGATCATTTTGCATGCCCATAAGCTTTCCGACTACGTGAAGGAAAACCTGGGATTCAGCATCATCATGAAGGAAGATGTGAAGGAGGCCGGAATCATCAAACTGCAAAAAACCCTGGATGCATGGGATTTTGTGAAATCCACAGAATATATCACCAGGGAGCAGGCAGCTCAGGAATTTGCGGAAGAACTCGGAGAGGATTTCTCAGCCTTTTTGGGATACAACCCGCTGCTTCCCACCATAGAGGTCAGGTTCAGGGCCGGTTATGCCAACAATGACAGCCTGCAGGTGATCAAGGAAAAGATTCTTCAGGACTCCAGTGTGAAAGAGGTCTATTACCAGGAATCCCTTGTGGATGCAGTGAACAAAAATGTAAGGAAGATCAGTTTTATCATTCTGGCATTTGGAACCTTGCTGCTCATCATTGCCATTGCCCTCATCAACAACACCATCCGTCTTTCAGTCTATTCCAGAAGATTTATCATCAGGAGCATGCAACTGGTAGGGGCAACGCACCGGTTTATCAGCAAACCATTTATCCTCAGGGGAATATGGCACGGGTTTATCAGCGCCATCATTGCCAACCTGCTCATCATCGGGGTGCTTTTTATCGCAAGAAGAGAGATGCCCGACCTTGTTGAACTACAGGAACCCGGCCTGTTCGCCTCTTTGTTCGGAATGGTCGTCATACTGGGAATATTCATCACATGGCTTTCAAACTATCTGGCGGTGAGAAAATACATCCGTATAAAAACCGACCAGTTGTATTAGTGATTCATCATGAATTATACTATTTTTGCACATTCTTTTGCTTTTAATAAATTGTCCGTAAAATGATGAAAAAGAAATCCGTCGCAACAAAAACAACCTCAGAAAGGGAAATGCCGAAAAGCATACCGTCTGATCCTTCGGGATTCACTTTTGGCCGTTCCAACTATAAACTGCTCCTGACCGGGCTGGCATTCATTGCCGTTGGATTTTTGCTGATGATAGGCGGCGGCTCGGATGACCCCAACGTATTCAGCGATGACATTTTCAATTTCAGAAGACTTACCCTGGCCCCGATACTCGTCATGGCAGGATATGTGATCGGGATTTTCGCCATCATGAAAAAGACTCCATGAGAAAATACAAGCCTCAGAATAATTGTTAAACCTCCAAACGCGATACAGTGAACTGGCTTGAAGCGCTGATTTTAGGCCTGATACAGGGCCTGACCGAATTTTTACCCGTCAGCAGTAGCGGACATCTTGAAATAGGAAAGGTGATCTTAGGCGTAAATGCCGAACGCAGCCTTCTTTTTACCGTGGTGGTTCATGGGGCCACGGTTTTGAGCACCATCATCGTTTTCAGGAAAGATATCCTGGAACTGCTGCGCGGAGTGATACGGATACAATGGAACAAAGAAACAATTTATGTTTCCAAAATTGCCTGGTCGATGATTCCCGTGCTGTTTGTAGGGGTGTTCTTCGCAGAAGAAGTGGAATCCTTTTTCACCGGAAACCTCCTTCTGGTAGGCTCCATGCTGGTCATCACGGCTCTGCTGCTCACCTTCGCCCACTACAGGAAAAGGGCCGAAAGGGAAATAACATTCACAGATGCCTTCATCATAGGAATAGCACAGGCTTTTGCGGTAATTCCCGGCATATCGAGGTCAGGGGCTACCATTTCCGCAGGCCTGCTGATGAAAAACAACAAAAACGACATTGCCAGGTTTTCCTTTTTGATGGTGTTGGCGCCCATCATGGGGGCCAACATTAAAGATGTAATGGAAGAGGACTTTTCGCAAAGCAACGGAATAGGGCTTCTATCCCTGCTGGTGGGTTTCCTTGCCGCCTTTTTCTCCGGTTGGATCGCCTGCAAAGCTATGGTGGGAATTGTCAAAAAGGGAAAACTGATCCACTTTGCCATCTATTGTGCCCTTGTGGGGGCGATAGCCGTTTTATATACCTTACTTTCGTAACTTTATTGAATGAAATCCTCTTCCAGTCCCGATTTTGCCGGCGGTGAAACAGTCCTGATCAATAAACCCGTTGAATGGACCTCCTTTGATGTAGTCAACAAGGTACGCAACGTCATATTACGCAAACTGAAGCTGCCGAAGATCAGGGTGGGCCATGCCGGAACGCTGGATCCCCTGGCATCCGGGCTGTTGATATTATGCACAGGCAAAGCAACCAAAAACATCCA
The DNA here is from genome assembly GCA_016927695.1 of Bacteroidales bacterium. GTDB lineage: Bacteria > Bacteroidota > Bacteroidia > Bacteroidales > JAFGHD01 > JAFGHD01. Next base: position 8,413 of record JAFGME010000169.1, on the reverse strand, counting down.
TGAATTCATGGATATGGATAAGGAGTATTCGGGCGTGATGTGCCTGGGCGGTACCACAGCTTCCTTCGATCTTGAAACGCCGGTCGAAAACCCGACCGATATTTCACATCTCACCGAAGCGGATATTATGGAAGCTGTAAAGCCTTTCATTGGAGAAACAGAGCAGGTTCCCCCGATCTATTCTGCATTGAAACTGGAGGGTAAAAGGGCATACAGGTACGCAAGGGAGGATGTAATGAAGGAAATTCCTCCGCGCAAAGTCAACATCACCAAATTTGAAATTACCGCGATACAAGGACCCCACGTGGCTTTTGAGGTGAGTTGCAGCAAAGGCACCTATATCCGTTCTCTGGTGAACGATTATGGCCATACCCTGAAAACGGGGGCATATCTTCTGTCCCTGACACGTACCCGGATAGGGCCTTACCATCTTAAGGATGCTTTCACCATTGAAGCATTTGAAAAATGGTGCCTTTCAGCAGATTAACGAACATGAGTTCTCCGGATATCGTGAAAAAAATATAAAAAATGTTGACAAATAGCCGGAACAATAGTAATTTTGCACCCCTTTTTTGGTTATGTTCATTTTAGATTGAAAATATGAAGCTGTCGCAGTTTAAATTTTATCTCCCCGAAGAACTGATTTCGGAACATCCGGCTGCCAACAGGGATGAGTCACGATTAATGGTCCTCCACAGAAAAACCCGGAAAATTGAACACAGAATTTTCAAGGATATATTAGAGTATTTTAATGATGGTGATGTTTTTGTAATTAACAATACCAAAGTGTTCCCTGCCAGGTTATACGGCGAAAAGGAAAAAACCGGCGCCAAGATTGAAGTTTTCCTGCTGCGTGAATTAAACAGGGAAAGCCTTTTATGGGATGTCCTGGTTGATCCGGCGCGTAAAATCAGAATAGGCAATAAATTGTATTTTGGCGAGGAAGGCGGCCTGGTTGCCGAAGTGATCGACAACACCACCTCCAGGGGACGCACCCTGCGCTTTTTATATGACGGCTCATACGATGAATTTAAAAGTACGATCCAGGGCCTGGGCGAAACCCCGTTACCCAAGATACATCAAAGAAAAGTGGAGGCAGAGGATGAAGCCAGATATCAGACCATCTATGCCAAGCATGAAGGCGCCGTTGCCGCCCCGACTGCCGGATTCCATTTCAGCCGTGAACTGATGAAACGTCTTGAACTCAAGGGGATTAACTTTGCCGAAATCACACTGCATGCCGGATTGGGAAATTTCAGGGACATTGAAGTGGAAGACCTCACCAAGCATAAAATGGACTCCGAGGAAATGATCATCGTAGGGGAACAAGCCGATATCATCAACAATGCCAAAGAAAAAAAGAACAAAATATGTGTGATCGGTACCACCACCATGAAGGCCATCGAAACAGGAGTTACCATCACCGGCAAAGTAAAACCGTACAGCGGATGGACCAATAAATTTATTTTTCCCCCTTATGATTTCAGCGTCGCAGATGCCATGGTCACCAATTTCCATTTGCCCATGTCGTCAGTGCTTATGCTGGTAGCCGCCTTCGGAGGTTATGAATTCGTTATGGAAGCATACGCAAAGGCCATCGAAGAGAAGTATAGGTTTTTCACGTATGGCGATGCCATGCTGATCATATAAAGTCCCTGTGTCAGAGTTCAGCAAAGAGGTGATCGTAGTTGCCGGAGGCCTTGGAAAACGCATGCACGCCGGCATTCCCAAACAGTTTCTTGTCGCCGCCGGCAAACCCTTGCTTATGCATACCCTGCAGAGGTTTTATGATTACTCTGCCGAAATAAAAATTATCCTTGTATTGCCTGATCCTTTTAAGGCTTATTGGGAATCCCTTTGCCGAAAGTTCAGTTTTGAGGTGCCCTGTATTTTTGCCTCCGGGGGTGAAACACGTTATTTTTCAGTGAAAAGCGGGCTCAAACATACCGGCGACGAGTCTCTGGTGGCCGTGCATGATGGCGTAAGGCCCCTGGTTTCTGCCGACACCATACAAAGGGTATTTAAAATAGCGGCTGCGGAAGGAAACGCTGTGCCGGTAGTCAATGTGAATCAAACCATGCGGAAGATTTCCGGCTCCGACAGCCACACGGTAAACCGCGATGAATACAGACTGGTACAAACCCCGCAGTGTTTCCGCGCCGATATACTCAAAAAAGCCTACCGGATTGAATATGAAGACCGGTTTACCGACGACGCCATCGTGGTGGAAGCATCGGGAGTGAAAATCTGTCTTGTGCAGGGGAATCCGGAAAACATAAAGATCACCCACCCCTCTGAACTGAAAATAGCCGATGCTTTATTAAAACAATAAACCGGACCGCCCTGAGTGGCTATCCGGTATGCAATTCCGTGGTGATCCCTGACCCGGTATTTCTTTGTGTTGTTATCGGCGGTTGGCTTCTTCAACCGTATCCTGCGGATTCATCTTTTTGGGTTCGGCTTTCCGGTAAGTAGCCCTGAGCTCATATCCATCCCCTTTTTTTGTGATGACAATTTCGTCAGCTGTTTCCCCGGAATTTTTATAATCATGGTAAATATACGGCCCGTAAGGATTACATTCAATGGTGAAGAAGTTATCGGGTCCGTCAGCGCCATTGTAATACCAGTCGCCGGGTTCGCCCGGGTTCACCCAGATATCGTATTCCACCTGCCAGGCATACCACGACCAGTACATACCATTCCACATCCTTCCTTCATAAAAGATGTAATAGTGCCCGGGTGATATCCTGTAATATTCACCCCAGAAAAAAACAGGGGGGATGGAACCTGTTCCGGCATCAATATAAGTGGGTTCGGCAACCTGCCATGCAAGGGAAAGATAGGCATTTCCTGGTCTTCCGTCGTGTCCGTGCCATGCTTTTTCACACCCGGTCAGGCTCAGGATGATAATCAACGCCCAGACACCGGTTTTTCTTTCTTTCAGGTGGGATTCCTTGTTTTCCACCTTAATTTTCCCAATTTTTTCATCTGACCTTTTCATAACTTTAATTTTTAAAGGTTTATAAAAAATCGGGCGCCCGGAGGTGTTAAACCAAGATGTGTGCCAAAAAATGAAATCTCATCTCATACTCAGTGGGCTTCAAGCCAGTTGTTCCCGGTGTTCATGTCTACCACCACGGGAACTTTCAGCGGGATCGCAGCGACCATACTCCGGCTTACGATTTCCCGGACCGTTTCCAGTTCATCCCGGTACACATCAAACACCAGCTCATCATGCACCTGCAGGATCATGGAGGTCTTCAGGTTTGCTGTATTGAGCTTACGGTGTATGTCGATCATGGCGATCTTGATCATATCGGCAGAAGATCCCTGTATGGGCGCATTGATGGCATTCCGTTCGGCAAAGCCTCTCACCACGTTGTTGGAGGAATTGATGTCGCGCAGATACCTCCGTCTTCCTTTCAGTGTGGTAACAAACCCGTTTGTTTTTGCAAATCTGATGGTTTGATTCATGTAATTCCTGATGCCGGGATATTGTGCAAAATACTGATCAATAATGTCTTTTGCCTCCCCGCGGGGTATATTGAGGCGTTCCGAAAGGCCAAAAGCCGATATCCCGTAGATGATCCCGAAATTGACCGTTTTGGCGTTGCGTCTCATCTCCGGGGTGACTTCTCCGGGGGTTATCCCATACACTCTTGCCGCCGTGGCCGTATGTATGTCAAGGTTATTGCTGAAGGCTTCAATCATGGCTTCATCGCCGCTGATGTGGGCCATGATGCGAAGTTCTATCTGGCTGTAGTCGGCTGAAAACAGCACGAAGTTTTCGTTGCGCGGAACAAATGCCTTTCTGATCTCACGCCCCTTCTCGGTCCGGATGGGAATGTTCTGCAGGTTGGGATTGTTGGAACTCAGTCTGCCCGTGGCTGCCACGGCCTGGTTGTATGAGGTGTGCAACCTGCCCGTCCGGGGATTGACCATATCGGGCAACACATCCACATAAGTCGATTTAAGCTTTGAAAGTGAACGGAAATCGAGTATCCTGGCTACTATTTCGTGTTTGTTCATCAGCTTTTGCAAAATATCCTCACCCGTTGAGTATTGCTTTGTTTTTGTCATCCTGGGTTTCTCTGCGATCTTCAGTTTTTCAAACAATATTTCACCCAACTGTTTGGGTGAAGCGATGTTGAATTTCACCCCTGCCAGGGCGTGGATGTCTGTTTCAAGCTCAGCGATCTCCGTTTCAAGCTGTATGGAATAATCCTGAAGGGCTCCTATGTCGAGCTTCACCCCTTCGGCTTCCATTTTGGAGAGCACAGGCACAAGCGGCATTTCGATGTTGTCGAACAAATCCATTGAGCCCGATTCCGCAAGCATGGGCATAAACACTTTTTTCAATTGCAGGGTAACATCGGCATCTTCACAGGCATAATCTTTCAGCAAGTTGGGTTCAACCGAACGCATGCCCGACTGCTCTTTGCCCTTTTTGCCGATCAGCGCTTCAATGGGTATGGGGGAGTAATTCAGGTAGGTTTCGGCAAGAAGGTCCATATTGTGGCGCATATCCGGCTGTATCAGGTAGTGGGCCAGCATGGTGTCGAACAGGTATCCTTTCACTTCCACATCATACCATTTTAACATGGAGATATCATATTTGATGTTCTGGCCGGTTTTTGCGATCTTTTCATTTTCGAAAACCTCCCTGAACTCCTGTACCACGGACAGGCAATCCTGGTAGTTCTCCGGAAGGGGCACAAAAAAGGCCTCGCCGGGCCGGATGCAGAAGGAGATACCCACCAGCTCCGCATTGTTGGGGTCCAGACCTGTGGTTTCGGTGTCGAAACAAAACTCCTCACAGGATTGAAGCTTCTTTATGAGTTCTTTCCTTTTCTCCGGTGTGCCGGTGAGAAAATAGTTCACTTTATCCGGATCAAAGGTCATTTTTCCGTTGGCCGGAGGGGCAGTGTCTTCTCCGGAAGAAAACAGTTCGTGCTGCAAGGGAGCGGCCCCGCTTTGTCCGGCTCCTTCTTCTCCCTTCAGGTCGCCGAAAAGCCTGCGGGCAAAAGTTCTGAATTCAAGCTCATCCAGCAACGGACGGAGGCGTTCAGGATCGGGCGCTTCTGTTTTCAGCTTTTCCACCTCAAGCTCGATGGGCGAATCAATACGAATGGTGGCCAGGTCTTTGGATTGAAGCCCCTGGGCGGCAAATTTCTCCACATTTTCTCTGATCCTGCCCTTCAGTTGGTCCATATTGCTGATCATGTTTTCGATGGAGCCGAATCCGGCGATGAGTTCTTTGGCCCTTTTTTCACCTATCCCCGGAATGCCGGGAATATTGTCGGAGGCGTCGCCCCAAAGACCCAGTATATCGATAAGCTGTTCAGGCTTTTCGATGGAATACTTTTCACAGATCTCAGCCGGCCCCAATATTTCGGCCTTTTCTCCTGCTTTTGCAGGCCGGTAAATAAAGATATGGTCTGAAACCAATTGTCCGAAATCTTTGTCGGGGGTCATCATATAGACTTCGAAGCCCATTTTTTCAGCTTTTTTGGCCAGCGTGCCGATGATGTCGTCGGCCTCATAGCCGGGAAGGGTGAGCACCGGTATGTTAAAGCCCTCGATGAGCCTGAAAATATAAGGAATGGAAGCGGAGAGGTCCTCAGGCATATCTTCCCTGTTGGCTTTGTATTTTTCAAAACTTTCGTGCCTGAAGGTCGGCACGGAGGTGTCAAAGGCTACGGCTATGTGCGAAGGGTTCTCATTTTTAAGGACCTCATACAGGGTGTTGGCAAAACCCAGGATGGCAGAGGTGTTAAGTCCTTTGGAGCTGATCCTCGGGTTTCTGCTGAACGCAAAATAAGCGCGGTAAATCAGGGCCATTCCGTCTAACAGGAAAAGTTTCTTCATAATTCCATATAATTTAAATACTCACCCAACAGGAAAACCACATCAAAGAAATGGCAATGCCATTGGTTGTCAAAAATAACAACAAAAGCTTTTGGAAGCAAGGTTTTAATGTATAAACTGTCGCATGCATCCGGCAGGGCTGCGATTCCCTTCGGGGCGTGTGTCCCATCAGCGATTTGCAAAGGGATATATAGCAGAAAGCATAATGCAAAGAAAACCATGGCGCTTTATGGCCTTTGCCTCGTCAGACGCAGAATACCGTTTGAAAAGGAAAAACAAAATAAATTCAATTCGTCTTTAATTCCTGCCTGTCGCTTGCCCGGCAGACAGGGGTGCATTCGTGGCAATAAATTCCCTCAATTCCAAAGGGATGATAGGGTGAATAACGAAAACGATTACGACAACGATTATGACAACGACAACGATCCGGGCAAGGAGTCCGGATTCGAGAGTTGCAATTTATCACACTCAGCGAAACTCAGCGAAGAACTTCTGCGGAACCCTGCGATAAATTTGCCGTGCAGAATCTGGTACATCCTGCCGGATCATTCGATTACGATTACGACAACGATTATGACAACGACAACGATCAGGGCAAGGAGTCCGGATTCGAGAGTTGCAATTTATCACACTCAGCGAAATTCAGCGAAGAACTTCTGCGGAACTCTGCGATAAATTTGCCGTGCAGAATCTGGTACATCCTGCCGGATCATTCGATTACGATTACGACAACGACAACGAGCAGGAGAAGGCGGCATCATTTTCGGCATTTCAGGTTCCGGAAGACAGGATAGAATCAGTACAAAAGGTAATTTTTTTTCCGGGCGGTTCGGAAGCAGAGCGAAATTGCCCGGTGTGGTTTACCCTCCACAAATGAGCAGAGGACTTTACTAAACAGCATGACTTCGTACCTGTTAATCATGAAGCATTACAGAACAAATCTTTCAGCTTCTTTTCCGGATTGCACATCCAGATGTGCAAATAATTATTACTTTTGCACAAACGTATGTGCAATGATAGAACTCTTAACTAATTCAGACCGTTTGGTGGAGCTGGTTCCCAGAGCATTCCACCGGTACCTGTACAACGAGATCGATTGGAATAAACGTTTGACAGGGATCAAGGGGGCAAGGGGCACTGGAAAAACCACGCTGGCCCTCCAGTGGCTGCACCGTTTGGGAAAACCTGCTTCCGAAGCGGCCTACTTCTCACTCGACGATCTCTATTTCCTTTCACATACCCTGGTAGAAACGGCCCAGGCTTTTTTTCAGCAGGGCGGAAAGGTGCTGGTTCTGGATGAGGTGCATAAATATCCCCGGTGGGCCAGGGAAGTAAAAATCCTGTACGACCGTTTTCAGGATCTGCAGATCGTTTTTACAGGTTCTTCCATCATTGATATATCCCGGCAGGAGGGTGACCTCAGCCGCCGGGCCTTGATGTATGAACTTCATGGATTATCCTTCAGGGAATATCTGGCCATGACCGGTGTTCATCATTTACCGCCACTGACCCTGAATCAGTTAACAAAAACACCTTCCGGCATACGTTCCCTTTTCCCGGACCAATTCAGGCCGCTTGCTCATATTAAAAATTATCTGAAATATGGTTATTACCCGTTTATGCTGGAGGACAAACCCGGTTATCACCAGCGCTTGAGGCAACTCGTCCGGTTGATAGTGGAATCCGACATGGCGGAGATCAAAGGTTTTGATATCAGAAATGCCAGGAAACTGATGCAATTGTTATATATCATTTCCCAGCAGGTCCCCTTCAAACCTAATTTGCTCAAGCTATCGGAAAAATCCGGGATACACAGAAACTCTATAAGCAATTACCTGCATTTTCTTGAAGAAGCCCGCCTGCTCAGGTTGTTGTATCCTTCCGGTATAAGTATCGCAACTCTGCAAAAGCCTGAAAAAATTGTGATGAGCAACACCAACTTCATGTATGCTATGTCCGACAGGGAACCTTCCCTGGGAGCCGTCCGGGAAACCTTTGTGTTAAGTCAGCTTTCAGTATCCCATCGGGTTACGCAACCAAAAGAGGGTGATTTTGAAACAGAAGAGCAGTTGGTTTTCGAGGTTGGTGGCCCAGGTAAACGTATCAGGCAGGTATCCGATAAAAACATGACCTACATTATCGCAGATGATATTGAGTTTTCTGTTTCCAATATAGTTCCCATGTGGATGATCGGATTTCTGTATTGAATTGTAAACAATCCAATGATTTATGAATATCCCGATCCCAATAACACTGGTGCTGATCGCATTTTATTGTTGCAGCAGGGGGAAAGGTATTATGCAAAGAAAACCATGGCGCTTTATGGCTTTTGCCCCGGAGGGGCTGGATACAGGTAGAAAAGGAAAAAAGCAATATGAATTCAATTCGTCTTTAATTCCTGCCTGTCGCCTGCCCGGCAGACAGGGGTGCATTCGTGGCAATAAATTCTCCCCAATCCCGCAGGAAAGACATGGTGGAATGCGACAACGATTACGACAACGACAACGAGCGGGAGAAGGCAGCATGTTTTGCGGCATTTCAGGTT
>JAFGME010000168.1 GCA_016927695.1 Bacteroidales bacterium | reverse complement strand
TACTTACCACATTTGCAAGGCTATTGCCGGATAATGGGATATTTGTTGATGAACTGGCGTTCAATCAGCCTGAAATTAAGGAGGGTTATTTCAACGAACTATGCGGCAACTCATCCCTCCTTAACAGGTATGCCCATTTTGAACAGTTTTTTCATAATGTAAATACATCCAGCAGTTACAAGAATATTCCCGTTATTGCGGATGTAACGGGAAGCGGGTACAGCAGGAAGGAATACCTGGCAAACAAAAACAGATATAAAAACAGTGAGAGGGTGCATGATAAAGTGGGTATCACTCATTGTCCGTGTAAAACAGTAGGATTTGACAGTATTCAGAAAGCGCTTTTTATACTTAACCCGGGCAACCATGAAAAGCAGTTCAGAAAAGAAAATGTTGGTATAAGGAGCAGGATAGGATTTACTTACGGGAAATTCAGGGCAAAAATAAAGTTTCCGGCCCTATTGAGTACGGACAATGTGTGGAATGGGCTAACCTGCGCTTTCTGGCTGATTTATCAGGCGAATGCCGAATGGAACAACAGGGGGCTGTGCGAGGGAGGCTATATTCCCAAAAGTGAGGTGGGGAAAACGGAGTTAAGAATTCATGAAACCCCCTACACCGAGATTGATATTGAAATTGTCAAGGCTTCAAAGTTCTGGCCTTCCGAATCGGTAAGCTATCCTGTACTTTCTTATGCCGACCGTCCGGCTGACAACAGAAACCTTATTATTACCTCTACCAACTGGGACCTTGCCTGCCGGGAGCCCGGACTTTTCGCTCCCGGGGTGACCCGGATCAGCTACATGGATCAAACTCACTCACTCCATCGTTGGGACGACTGGTACAAGGCGCTTACTTCGAAATATGAACTGCCGCATGATCAGGTGGTTGAGAATGTTCTGTTTTACGAAATTGAATGGCTCCCTGAGAGGATTATCTGGCGCATTGGTACTTCTGAAAAAGAGATGAGGGTGTTCGGATATATGGACAATACCGTCACCAGGATACCTGACAACCAGATGTTGATGATCATGAGCCAGGAGTTTCACTACGGGGAGTGGTGGCCAACATCCCCTTTTCAGCAGAACAATATTCCTTTTCCTGCTGAAGACATCACAGGATATTTGTATGATGTTGTGATTGAATGAGTGCGAATACGCTTTTTCCGGTTAACCGGGGTGGAGGCGCACGTCTTTCCGGTTTTTTTTCAGAAAGGAAGGGGAATCTCCCCATTTATCCATACAAAGTTTCAGGCCTTTTTCACAGAGGGTCGCAGAACCATTTTGTATGAGTTCCATCGCCTCTTTCAATGCCGGTTTGTTATTGTATAAAGGTCCATGGCTGTTGGCGACCATGGACCTGCGCTATGACAAACAAAAGTTATATATGAGTGAACCAACATAAAAATTTTCCGACTTTTAAAAATAAAGATCGCGTTCCCCGTTTTTTATCCTGTTTATTCTGTCGGTCAGTTCAGCCTTCCTGTCTTTAAGATCATTATTATCAAGAGTTTCATGAATCACTCTCCAGCCTTTTTCCGCGGTTCCGGGAGTGGCGTAATCACAGAGGTATTCCGCCATGGTAAGCAGGGCATTGGGGGTACAAAACCTTTTAATGAATCCGGGCACTGAAAACTCCATGAAGTGTTCGCCCGTCCTTCCCAACCGGTAGCAGGCGGTGCAAAAGGAGGGAAGCTGACCGTGATCAATCAGTTCCGAAATCACCTCATCCAGGGTACGGTTATCGTTCAGGAAAAACTGTTCTTTGTTGAGGTCCTGGAAAATCCCTGCCGGCCTGCTGTAGGCTCCTATTTCTATTTTTGATCCGGCGTCAATCTGAGAGCACCCGAAGCGGATCACTTCCTTCCTGACGTGTTCCGGTTCGCGTGCTGTCAGGATCATTCCGGTGTACGGAACGGCAAGGCGGAGGATGGATATCAGCATGGTGAATTCTTCATCCCCCACACGGTAGCCGTTGTTTATATGGCTGTCGGAAGCCTCCTGCAGGCGGGGAAATGAAATGGTATGTGGGCCGGTGTTGAAGCAGGCCTCCAGATGGCTGGTGTGCCTTACCAGCGCCATCACTTCAAACCGCCAGTCGTAGAGTCCGAAAAGCGCCCCGATCCCCACATCGTCAATCCCTGCTTCCATAGCGCGGTCGAGGGCCGCCAGTCTGAAATTGTAATCTGCCTTTTTACCTCCTGTGTGATATTTCCTGTACGTTTCAGGATGATAAGTTTCCTGAAAAACCTGGTAGGTTCCTATACCCGCCTCCTTTACGGTTCGGAATCCTTCGATGTCGAGAGGGGCAGCATTGATATTCAGCCTTCTGATTTCCCCTTTGCCTTTTTTGACGGAGTACACTGTTCTGACCGTTTCTGCAATATATTCAGGGGAATAATCGGGATGTTCTCCAAAAACCAGGATCAGCCTTTTCTGTCCCTGGTCTTCAAGGGCTTCCACATCACAAATCAGCTCGCTGCGAGTGAGCGTTTTCCTCTGTGCGTTTTTGTTGGAAGCCCTGAAACCACAGTACCGGCAGTTGTTGGTGCAATAATTCCCGACATACAATGGGGCGAAAAGCACGATCCTGTTTCCATACACATCTTCTTTCAGTTTTCTTGCTCCTTCTTTGATTTCATTGAGCAGGGGTTCGTCTGTGGTTTTGAGAAGAGTGGCCACTTCCTGCAGGTTAAGACGGTTTTTTTCCAATGATTTCGCAATGATTTCCCTCACCTTTGACGGTTCGGGGCCGGCGCTGCCGCTGCCGAGGTATTTATTTATCTCGGTTTCGCTGATGAATGGCTGTTGCGAAACATCCTCAAGTTCATATTTTTCCGGAGAGAATTTCATGACAAATCAGTTTAAAGGGAGGGTTACCATAAAACGGCTTCCTGCATCGGGTTGGCTTTCCACATCAATGCTTCCTCCATACAGGCCGGTAAGTTTTTTCACGATCGAAAGGCCGAGCCCGCTGCCGGTGATGTTCTTTGTTTTTACATTTTTAATCCTGACAAATTCCTGGAAGAGTTTTGACACTTCTTCCCCGGACATTCCAATCCCGGTATCTGCCACTGAAATCAGGGCATGCCGGTTTTTTGTCGTCATGGATACATATACCTCTCCGTTTTGCCGGTTGTATTTCACGGCATTGGAAAGCAGGTTGTTGAAGATGATCTCGATTTCGGTGGGATCAGCGTTGAGAAACAGACTATCCGTGATATCCGGATGGATACTTATCTCTTTCTGCCGGGCGAGGGGCCTGATGTTATCCACGGCTATCCTCAAAATTTCCGAAATATCTGTCTTTCTGATATTCCTGGCCTTGCCGCCCGATTCAAGGCGGGTCAGATCCAAAAGATCCATGATCAGCGTTCTCATTCCCTTCAGGCGCTCCAACGAACGGTCGATCATGATTTCATAGGCTTGCATATTTTTACCCGCCTGCCTGTCTTTCATAATTTGCAGATAGCCTTCCACCGCATTGACAGGGGATTTAAGCTCGTGCGACAGCACCGAAAGGAACTGGAACCTGGCTTCCCTGCTTTCCGTTCCCATTTTGCGGGTCATCCTTTTCAGGAAAAGATGTTTGGTGATACTTTCCATGGCCGCTTTGAGCTCGGAGGGGGTGAAAGGCTTGGGAACAAAATTGTAGGCTCCGTTCCTTGTGGCTTTCACGGCCAGGTCCAATGAGGCATAGGAGGTGATCATCATCACCACGGCATCGTAGCCTGTTTTGTTCAGATGGTCAAGAACGTCAATGCCATACATCCCCGGCAGCTTGTTGTCGAGAAGGATGATGTCTGTTTTTTCTTTTCCTGTGATTTCAAGAGCTTCTTCCCCTGTACGGGCCTCCAGGATTTCAAAGCTGAAATCTTCGTCCATGAAGGGGAACCCGACCGTGAAATGGCTCAGTATCCTGGAAATCCCCGAACGTATCCCCGGCTCATCGTCAACTACCAGCACTTTTAGTTTTTCCATATCCTGATAAAATTAGGGTTAGAGAATTATAAGCGGAGCAGGCGGTTGATTTCACGACGGAGCTGATCAGGTCGGATCCCTTTTTCAAGATACTGGTCTGCCTTGATCCAGTTTTTCTCCTCTTTATTTTCGATTCCGAAGATCAGACCTGTTTCTGCACTCACTGCTGTGGCAATGATGACAGGTACGTCAGGGTATTTCTTTTTTATCTTGTAGCTGAGGATAAAGCCGCTGTCTTTGTTCTCCATCATCAGGTCCACAATGGCAAGGTCGGGTTTCCGCTGTTCCAGAATCTCCTCGCCGGCTTTCTGACTGTCGGCGGTGAGGGCTGAAAAACCCATACCTTCCACCACCATTTTCATCTGGGTTAACTGATCGGCGTCATCGTCAACAATCAGTATTGTTTTACTTTTGGTTTCCATATTTTTGTATTTATATTTCTGTATTTCTTGGTAATGTGATCGTAAAGCTGGTTCCTGAAGGGCCCTTTTCAGCGTCGGTATTTGACGAAACCTGAATTTTTCCTTTATGCATTTTGACAATGCCGTAAATCAACGGCAACCCTAAACCGGTGCCTTTTCCGGGTTTTTTTGTGGTGAAGAAGGGGGTAAACATTTTTTCCATATTTTCCTGAGGGATACCGGTCCCTGTGTCGGACACTCTGATCTCTACCTCATCCTCATTCCCGCTCAGTTCAATGGTCAGGGTGCCCCCTTGCGGCATGGCTTCCACGGCATTTTTTTCCAGGTTGGTCAGCGCCTGCATCATCTGCTCCGGATCGAGGCTGGTGATGGGATTATCCATTCTGTTCACCAGTTTTATGTCAACATTGTCCGGTTTGATGATGGATTCGAAGCTGTTTTGCGTAAAATCAGGAAGATGCGTCGGGCATGCCCTGACCTGGTTTTTGCGGGCAAAATTGAGCAGGCCTCCGACGATATTTTTGCAGCGGTCAGCCTGCTCCACGATGAGTTCAAGGTCTTTCCTGAGGGGATTGTCCACAGGCGTTTCTTCTTTAAGAATGTTGCTGTACATGGTAATCACGCCCAGCGGGTTGTTGAGTTCATGGGCAATTCCTGCCGACAGTTGTCCCATGTGGGCAAGTTTCTCTGAGTGCCGCAACGCCTGACGGGCATTGGCAAGTTTATCGTTGGAAGCATTAAGTTCCTCAATAGAATGATGCAGTTTTTCGATGGTGAAAGGCAGGCACATTTCATGTTCAGCCAAACCGTTGATGATGGCCCGTGCATGATCAATACAGGTGTCGTAACCGCAGGCCCCGCAGTTGAGGTGGTCTGCCGGCGATTCCTTGCCTAACTTCCTGAGCACTTCATTGATCTTTTCCTTGTCGGGATCGGACATCCGCCTGTCGGCTGGGGAAAAGGACTGGCTGAAGTCCAGAGAGCCGAAATCTTCCATATCTTTTTTCCATTCCTCCCTATTCAGCTTGTTTAATTTTTCCCTGACGTAATTGCTGATGTAGGTTCTCCGTGAATAGCGACGGCCACCTTTCGACATGCCGGGGCCCATGATGCAACCTTCGCAGCAGAGCAGTTCCAGATGATGGGAGCTGATAAATCCCCGTTCAAATTCCCTGACGGCATCCCTGAAGTTCACCCGCCCTTCTGCAACCACTACATTCCCTTCACAAATATCGTCCACCTTGTTCACGGTTTGTAACATTCCCCTGCTGACCGGAAAAATGGCTCCCTTTCCCGGATGGGGAGGGTCGAACCCGGAAACCTCTTCCCGTATGGGATCGATTCCCCGCTCCTTAAACATATCCCTCAATTCAGTGAATGTCAGCACCTCGTTCAATTCATCGGATTCTGCTTTTTTGGCTATACAAGGACCGATAAAGACCAACTGAACCGAATCTCCGTATTTCTTTTTGAGAATCCTTGCCGTGGCAACCATCGGCGAAGCCACAGGGGCGAGGAACCCGACCAGTTGGGGATAATATTGCTCAATAAAATAAACTATGGCAGGGCAATCGGAAGAGATATGAGGGGATGCGGATTCTGTATCCATGATTTTTTCGTACTCCCCGGCCACCAGGTCGGCGCCGATGGCATTTTCGACCACCAGATCGAAACCAAGCCTGCGAATCATGGCGACAAATACCCTGTAATCATTGATTTCAGTGAATTCTGCCGGGAAGCTCGGAGCAACGATGGCAGCCACTCTTTGCCCCGATTTCAGAAGCTCTGATACCTGTTGCTTTGAATCGAGATAGGTTTTTGCACCCTGGCTGCAAACTTTAACGCAGTTGCCACACCCGATGCAACGCTCGCTTATCACCTCGGCCTGCCCGTTGGCAATACGTATGGCTTTCACCGGACATTCACGCACACAGGTGTAGCAAACCCTGCAAAGATCTTTTCTGGTGAATACCAGCCTGTGTTTTTTGGCGCTTCCCATCTCCGGATGTTTTTTTAGATATATTAAAGGATCACTTCGCGTTTGCTGTATGATGTGTGAAGCAACTCATGGCTCTTATGCCCTAAAGGTTCGCCTAAAAAAGCATCATAAATCGCAGTGATGTCCGGATTTTTATGCGACACTTTCAGCGATTCCCTTTCATCAATGTCGTACAGGCTTTTCATCCTGGCGCTTACCGCTTTGCCATCTTTTCCTGTAAACTGTCCCCCTCCTGCAATACATCCGCCGGGGCATGCCATAATTTCAATAAAATGGATATCTTTTCTCCCATTGCGAATCTCATCCAGCAGTATTCTGGCATTTTTCAGGCCGCTGACCACTGCGATGCCCAATTCCACATCGCCTGCCTTGATCCGGGTTTCTTTTCTTCCTTCCGGGCCTCTGATATCCAAAACTTTAAAGTTGATGAGCTCTTTTCCCATTATTTTGAAATAAGCAGTGCGGATGGCGGCTTCCATAACACCTCCTGTGGCTCCGAACAGTTTCCCTGCTGTGCTTCTTATCCCTAAAGGTGAATCGGCCATTTCAGGTTCCAGCCTGTGCAGGTCGATTCCGTAAAGACGGATGAGCCTGGCAAATTCACGTGTAGTCATCACTGCATCTACATCCGTGATGCCCTGACGGGTCATCTCATTACGCTGAGCCTCGAATTTTTTTGCTGTGCATGGCATAATGGATACCGAATATATTTTTGAGGGGTCGATGCCTTTTACCTGTGCAAAATGGCTCTTGATAATGGCCCCGAGCATTTGCTGCGGTGATTTGCAGGATGATAGATTCTCAAGGAAATCAGGGGCGAATTCCTCTGCATATTTAACCCAGGCAGGGCAGCAACTGGTGATCATGGGCAAAGCGCCTGAATGATTTATCCTTTCAAGAAGTTCTGCCGATTCTTCCATAATGGTCAGGTCGGCGGAAAAGGAGGTGTCGAAAATATAGTCGAATCCCATTTTTCTGAGGGCGGTGTTCATGATTCCGTTGATGTCGCGGCCGGGCTCCATACCAAACTCCTCTGCCAGCGAAACGGAGATGGCGGGGGCATACTGAACCACTACAACGGCGCCGGGGTCGTTGAGAGCCATCCTGATTTCCGGGATATGCTCCTTTTCGCTGAGCGCCCCTGTCGGGCAAACCAGAACGCATTGACCACAGTTCACGCAACTGCTTGTGTTTAGCCCCCTGTTGTAACAGGTGCCGATAAACGACTTTGACCCGCGGTGGATGTAGTCAATGGCGCAAACATCCATCACTTCATCGCAAACCCTCACACAGCGACCACAGAGTATGCATTTGTCCGGATCCCTGACGATGCTGGCGCTGGATAAATCTTTGAAGAAGCTGTTTTTTTTCCCCGATAATCTCCTTTCGGTGATGCCGTGTTCATAAGCCAATTCCTGAAGGGTGCAGTTGCTGTTGCGGATGCAGTAAAGGCAATCATCCGGATGGTTTGAAAGGAGCAGCTCCACGATCAGTTTCCTTGCCTCCACCACCCTGGCCGAATGGGTTTGTATTTTCATCCCGTCTTCGGCAGGGTAGGAGCAGGAAGTGATTAACTTTCCCGTTTTCATATTCTCAACAACACACATTCTGCAACTTCCTGATGGAATGAAATCTTTCATGTGGCAAAGCGTGGGCACAATGATGCCGTTCCTGTTCAGCACATCAAGGATGGTTTCCCCGCTGATGGCTTCAAGTTTTTTATTGTTGACCTCTATTTGTATGTTCATAGCTGTATGTTTTCCTGTTATGTTAAGCAACACGGATGGCATCAAACCTGCAAACTTCCTGACATGTCCCGCAACCTATGCATTTTTCCTCCACGATAAAATGGGGGGTTTTTTTGGCGCCAATGATGGCCTGTACCGGACATTTTTTTGTGCATGCAGTACATCCCGTACATCTGTCCACATCAATGGTGAACACCCTGAGTTCGGTGCATACCCCGGCCGGGCATTTCCTTTCAAAGATGTGTTTGTCGTATTCGTCTCTGAACCATTTGAGGGTGCTCAGCACCGGGTTTGGCGCCGACTGTCCGAGTCCGCAAAGCGATGTTTCTTTGATGACTTTGGCCAGTTTTTCGAGTTGTATGATCCCCTTAAAACGTTGCAGTGCTGCACTGTTATTACCATCGGGTTTATGGGTGATGCTTTCCAGTATTTCGAGCATCCTGCGTGTGCCTTCACGACAGGGGATGCATTTGCCGCAGCTTTCGCGCTGGATAAAATCCATGAAAAAGCGGGCAATGTCAACCATGCATGTGTCTTCATCCATCACCACCAGGCCTCCGGATCCCATCATGGCGCCTGCGTTCAGAAGAGATTCATAATCGATCCTGATATCGAGGTTGGCATCGGTGATACATCCTCCTGAAGGCCCTCCGATTTGCACCGATTTGAACTTCCTGTTGTTTCTCACCCCGCCGGCGATATTGAAAATGATCTCACGCACCGTGGTACCCATGGGTATTTCCACAAGCCCGGTAAGCTCCACCTTTCCGGACAGGGCAAACACTTTGGTGCCCTTGCTGTTTTCAGTGCCTATGCTGCTGAACCAGTCCTCTCCCATTTCAATGATGGAGGGGACGTTGGCTAATGTTTCCACATTGTTGATCACTGTGGGTTTGCCGAAAGCGCCTTTCACTGCCGGAAAAGGCGGTCTGGGCCTGGGCATGCCCCTTTTCCCTTCGATGCTGTGGATGAGCGCCGTTTCTTCGCCGCAAACAAAAGCGCCTGCTCCCATTTTAATCGTAATGTCGAAGTCGAAACCACTGTTCAGTATGTTTTTTCCCAATAATCCGAATTCTCTGGCGCCGGAAAGGGCATTTTTCAATCGTTCAATGGCCAGCGGGTATTCGGCACGTATGTAAACATAAGCTTTTGTAGCGCCGATGGCATAGGCCGCAATGGCCATCCCTTCAACGAGGCGGTGTGGGTCTCCTTCAATGACGGCCCTGTCCATAAAAGCGCCCGGATCGCCTTCATCCGCATTGCAGATCAGATATTTCTGATCTGCGGGGGTATTCATGGCGAACCTCCATTTTTTCCCTGTGGGAAAGCCGCCGCCACCTCTGCCGCGAAGTCCGCTTTTTTCAATTTTATCGCAAACACCGGCGGGTGTTAGTTTAGTGATTACCTGTGCAAAGCTTTTGTAGCCTCCCCGTGCGATATACTCTTCAATGCTTAAGGGGTCAATCCGGCCGCAATTGCGAAGTACCAGCCGAATCTGAGGAGCAAAGAACGGGTGTTCGTCAAGGAAGGGTATCCCTTCCCAGGGCTGCAGGCTCTCGTCCCTGAACTGTGCCAGCACATGTTCCCGGCTGATTTTCCCGGAGAAAACATTTTCGAGAATGCCGGTGGCATTTTCCTCTGTGACACGGGCGAAAGAAAGTCGTGTCCTGCCCGGGATCTGCACGTCGAGAAGGGGTTCGGCAGCGCAGAGCCCGATACAACCCACCCTGACAATGTCGGCTTCAATGTTTCGTTCTTTAAGAAATTCGCTCGTTTTGGCTATCGTCTTGCCGGCGCCGGCGCCTAAACCGCAGGTTCCTGCACCCACAAAGATCACCGGCCTCACCGCAGCTTTACGCGTAAGTATGTCAATCGCCTTTCGTTCCGGCGTATTTCCTCCGCCGCCGTTCATCACAAGCAGGTTCAGCAGACTTTCCCTGGATAATATTTCATTCCCTGACATGATTCTCCTCCTTGCTTTTATATTGTTCGATGATTTCGTGAATTGAAGCATCTGTTACCTTGGCATGGAACTCGCCGTTGATGCAGATCACCGGGGCGAGACCACAGGCGCCGATGCAGGCCACCACTTCAATGCTGAACAATCCGTCGCGGGTAGTCTGCCCGGCTTTGATCCGCAGCTCTTTTTCCAGTGTCTTAAGAACAGTGGCTGAACCAAGGACATGGCAGGCCGTACCCCTGCAAACCTGGATGTGGTACTTTCCACGAGGTTCGAAACGGAACTGGTTGTAAAATGTAGCCACACCGAATATCCTGCTGCCGGGAAGGCTCAAATACCTCCCAACTTCCTGCAGCGCTCTTTCCGGAAGATAACCTTCCGCTTCCTGAATCTCCTGTAGTATGGGAATCAGTTGGTCGTGCCTGCTTTTGCCGTACTTTGTCAAAATGGATGCTATCCGGGTTTCCATCTCACTGCTTGTATTTAATTTATTATTCCTTTATTGAAGCTGTAAGCATTCAAACTGACTGATTATCAAACGGTTTCAGTGGTTTTAACCAGAAGTCTTTTGATTTCAGGAAGGAGCTTGCCTGAGTCCACCGGTTTTTTGAGGAAGCCATCGACGGGGAGCCAGATGGTTTCACCGTTATCTGCGAGATAGTCGATACCGGCATTGCCACTGATGATGTCCTTCAGAAGGATAACCTGAAGCTCTTTGTATTTATGATCCTGCCTGATTTCACGTGCCATTTCCCTGACACTCTCGCGTGTGGTGGTGAGTACATCGATGCTTGTCTGCATCAATACGGGCATTTCCTTAAAATCGTTGTCCTGGCTCAGTTCCCTGGCAAGTTCAAACCCTTCGAAATGGGTGGTCATCATCACATCAAGAATGGCCAGGTCGGGTTTCATGCTGCGCGCCTTCTCAAGGCCTTCTTTTTTGTCATAGGCTGCAATAACTTCATATCCTTCATTTTCAAGGATGGTGGTGATTACATTGATCACATCAACGTCGTCGTCAACGATAAGAATCCTGTTGGTTTTCATAACTTAATTTTTTTAATGTTTAACATTGGGTCTGTTGATAATATCTATAAACGACTGATAATTGTCGGAGCTTTTTGTGAGATAACCGCTGGCTCCTGCCTGCATCATCATTTCTGCATACCTGTGGTTTTCGTAAGAAGAAAATCCTATGATCCTGAGGCCGGGGTAAAGGCTGTGAAGCACGGCAGTGCATTTCACCGTCCCTGAAACGGGGTCGTTTAGTTCCAAAAAGGCGATATCGGCGGAGGTTTTCTTCATCATTTCCAACATCTCATTTCCGTCCCTTGCCTCCCCAACAATCTTCACCCCGCCGATATTATGCAGAATTCTTTTCAACCCTTCCCTGAAGAGTTTGTTCCTGTCTGCAATGATCACCTTTTTTGTTTTCATTTTTGAAAATTTCACGATCCAAAAGTAGATCGGGAGTTTAACCCCCGCAAGAGTGGATCACGCAATCATAAAACAGGTGAAAATACCTGATTGGCTCATTTAATAAATTGAATAACAATATATTAAAAGAATACGGAGTGAGTGAGAAAAAATAAAATCATGTTTAATTGGAATGGGCAAAACCTTATTGTTAATTAAATAACAATAAAGTATTAAAAAATATTTTTTTTGAAAAAATTTTTCAGGCAGGTGTTTTCCACGGGGTTGTACATGGTGGTTTTCCTTCCTTAGTCATTGTTAAATAATAAATGATACATTTTTAAGGGGCTATTGTATAATTCCAATCACCTCTGAAAGGATTTTTTTTAATTTTG
>JAFGME010000167.1 GCA_016927695.1 Bacteroidales bacterium | reverse complement strand
GGCCTGGGTATATTGCTGATCCTCGGAATTGGCTATGGTTCAAAAAAAATATATAAGGCTTTTAAATAGGCCCAAACGGCTTATTCAACGGCTGGCTAATCGTGTTCAAAATACAATGTGGATGGGATAAATATTGTATCTCATCGCAATGCGGCAATTTTTAAATTAAAAAATTAAGTTTTAAATTATGAAAAAAGTTCTGCTTTTCAGCCTCGCGATGACAATGTCAGGTATGTTGTGGTCGCAGTATATTTATACCGATTTCGACGGTAACGAAAATGAAACTTTCTCGGGTTGGTGGAATAATCCGGTCAAAGTGAGCAATCCTTTTCCGGATGGTGTCAATCCCAGTGCAAATGTCGGTCAATGGGAACGGGTGGATCCGGGCCAATGGGAGCATATTTACACGGTGGTGAATGGCGCGGTAAATTTTACCACCGGTTTTACCTTCCAGATCAAGGTTTATTCACCTGTCGTCTGTGAAATACTTTGTAAGCTCGAAGGAACAGTACCACCTGTTGAAGTTTGGGATACCATTTCTGTTACCAACCAATGGGTGTTAAAAACATTTGACTTTGGCAGCCTGAATCCGCAATCAGGGGTTTATAACAAAATAATATTTTTCTTCGATACCCCCTGGCCGGATCCGGCAGCGGTTAACACATTTTATTTCGATGATATTGAAGGCCCCGGGTATTCATATATTCCACCTCCAACCCCGCCGGCTTTGCCTGTAACTTTTGATGATCCAAATGTAACCTATGGTTTGGTTGATTTTGGCGGAAATGCTTCCCAGATTATTACTGATCCGGCCAATCCGGTTAATAATGTAGTCCAAACAAACAATGGGGCAGAGACCTGGTCCGGAACATTTATCGGAGGTCCTTCAGGTACCGGATTTGAAGATCCAATCCCTTTTGCCCTGGGTTCTACATCATTGAGTCTGAGGGTTTGGTCACCGGCTGCAGGCATACCCGTCCGCTTTAAGGTGGAGAACGGTACCAATGGTTCTATAAGCGTAGAAACCGAAACCCTTACCACAGTTGCTTCGGATTGGGAAACAATGATCTTTGATTTTAGTAACGAAGCTCCGGGAACCCCTCCCCTTAACCTCACCGAGTCTTATCACAAACCGGTGGTCTTTTTCAATTTTGGAACACCCGGAACAGGTGAGGTGTACTACTGGGACGACATGGAATTTGTCGGAGATCCGGTGGTGACTTTTACCCCGGGTAACGGCGCTTCCAATGTCCCTGTATCGGTTCATCCTGAAATTGCATTTTCCATGCCAGTCGAAATGGCCAACGGAAACCCTGTAACCAATGGTGATATTCCGTCAATAGTCACTTTCAAAGAAACAGGTGCCGGTGGAGCCAACGTTCCTTTTACAGGAACCATCAATGCTGAAAAGAAAGTGATCACAATGATTCCCAATTCCATCCTGAATTATAATCAGGTTTACTATTTGGCTTTGAATGATCAGGTAATCAGGTACCAGGGGGGTAATTTAATATCCGGTGAAAGCATTACATTCACAACAATTGCCAATCCGGCTGTTCTGGTCCTCTATGATAACTTTGATGATCCCGCTGGATTGACCTGGGGATACTGGGACAATAATGCCGGAGGTGTCCTTGATGTGGCAGCGCCAAATCCTGATTTATTGGGTTCTGCCAATACATCACCCATTGTTGCCAAATATACCAGGGAAGCCGGCTCTGATCCTTATACACATGCCTTTTCAATCCTTGGAGGAAAGCTTGATATCAGCCTGAACAACTTGTTCCAAATGTTTGTAAGAAGTGAAACGGCAGGAACTGTTTTTGCACTCAAATTGCAAAACAACGACCTTCAGGAACCCTGGACTACAGAGGTCACTGTGGATTATGTGATTCAAAATGCAAATATCTGGGAATGGGTAACTTTTGATTTCAGCCCCTATTCATTCAGGACAGATCTTGATAAAGTGTTATTGATGATCAATCCGGGACAAGTGGGCGCCGGCGTTCACTATTTTGACGAAGTTTACGGCCCACCCTTCACCGCTCCGGCAGCTTCACCTGTGTTGCTCGATGCTTATACTACCCCCGATGGGTCAGCCATTGAACTGAAATTTGATAAAGATATGGAACCGGAACCCGGGAATGCAGGGAATTTCAATGTTTATGTCAATGGCGCCAACAACTATGTTAGCTCAACCCTGAGAAAAGCCGGAGATTTTTCCATAATCGTGCTCAATCTTACAAATACCATTGCGCCGGGTGATGTCGTTACCGTCTCCTATCTGATGAGTGGCACCATAACCTCCCTCGACAATGGGGTGCTGCAGCCTTTTACAGATTTTCCGGTAACCAACATGACGGGGATAAATGTTGACCTGAAAGTATTTCTTGAAGGTCCCTTCGAAGCAGGCCTTATGACAACCTACCTGAATTCCAACGGGTATATCCCACTGGGTCAACCCTTCAATATTCCACCCTGGAACTATCCCGGAACTGAAAGTGTTGCATCCATACCCAATGGCGATATTGTGGACTGGATACTTATTGAGCTTCGGGAAACTCCCGGCGATGCTTCCACTGCTACCGGTTCAACCATTGTGGCAACCCAGGCTGCATTCCTGAAAAAAGATGGCACAGTCAGGTCAGTGGATGGAAACGGCCTGTTGTATTTCAACCTGGATATCAGCCAGAATCTCTTTGCCGTAGTATGGACAAGAAACCATCTTGGTATTATGTCAGCCAATCCTATTCCTGAATCTGCCGGCGTTTACATATATGATTATTCCTCTGCTCCGGCACAGGCATACGGCGGATTCCTGGCACAAAAGGAAATTGAACCGGGATTATGGGGTATGATTGGCGGTGATGCAGATGCCAATGGCAACATCAACAACCAGGATAAAGTGGATTTCTGGGTGCTCCAATCCGGCTCAGCCGGTTACCTTGAAGCCGACTTCAACATGAACGGCAATGCAAACAACCAGGATAAAATCGACGTGTGGGCTCCCAACAGTGGAAGCGGCAACCAGGTGCCCGATTAATTGTCCTGACACAATTAATACAAATTTGAATAGATCAATTCAGTAAGTTTAAGTTAGCATTTTAAATACGCCGGGCCGGCAGATAAAACCGGCCTGGCTTTTTTTTACTGATGATCAAAGGCACAATCTTTGCCTGCATAAGGCTTTCTCATAAAAATGATGACCCTCACAAAGGCCGCCAAACCTGACTACCCCCCGATCAAACCTTTCCTTCTGAGCATGGCTCCGGGATCGGGTTCCTTGCCCCGAAAACGTTTGTAAAGTTTCATGGGATCTTCAGTTCCCCCTTTTGAAAGAATGTTCTCCCTGAAAAGGCCTGCCGTTTTCTGATCGAAAAGGCCGTTTTCCCTGAAGGCCTCAAAAGCATCGGCATCCAGCAGTTCGGCCCACTGGTAGCTGTAATATCCTGCCGAATATCCTCCGGCAAAAATGTGGGCGAAATAGGGAGTGCGGTAACGAACCACTATCTCTGGAATCAGGCCGATCTCTTTCATGATTATATTCTCAAAGGCAATGACATCTTTAACGCCGGGTTCTGTGAGGGTATGCCATGCCATATCGAGGTATGCGGCTGCCGTGAATTCTGTGACGGCAAAGCCCTGGTTGAAATTCTTACTCTGCTTCATCTTTTCGATGAGTTCCTGCGGGATGGGTTCGCCGGTTTGATAATGCCTTGCATACGACTGCATCACCTCAGGTTCTGCAGCCCAGTTTTCCATGATTTGCGAGGGCAACTCCACAAAATCCCTGGAAACTGAAGTACCCGACAACAGTTTATATCTGCAGTCGGAAAGCATGCCGTGGAGAGCGTGCCCGAATTCATGGAACATGGTGGTCACTTCCTCAAACGAAAGCAGCGAGGGTTTGTCAGCAGTGGGTTTGGAAAAATTCATCACCATTGTGATCACCGGGGTGATATATTCATTCGCAGTTTGATACTGCTTGCGGTAACTGCTCATCCAGGCGCCCCCTTCCTTGCTGCTGCGCGGAAAATAATCCATGATCAGGATGGCCTGGTGTGTGCCGTCATTGTCGAAAACCTCATAGGTGATGGCATCCGGATGCGGTTTTGGAACATCGGTCCGCACCTTAAAGGTGAGGCCGTAAAGCTTATTTGCCACATCAAACATGCCATTATAAACATTTTCGAGTGCAAAATAAGGCTTGAGCAGCTCGTCGTCGAGATCGTATTTCTGCTTTCTCAGCTTTTCTGCATAATACCGCCAGTCCCAGGGTTCGAGCCTGAAATTGTTGCCTCCGGCAGTGATCATTTCCTGAAGTTCCGCAGCCTCCTTTTTAGCCACCGGCAGGGCGGCGGCCCATATCTTGTCCATCAAAGCATACACATTGACGGGCTCTTTGGCCATGTTATTGTCCAGCACATAAGCAGCGTGTGATTCAAATCCAAGCAGCTTTGCCCTTTCAAGCCTGAGCAGGGCCATCCTGAGGGCAATTTCCTTGTTGTCGTAAGCATTGCCATTGTTTCCCCGGTTGATATATCCCATGAACATCTTTTCCCTGAGTTCACGCTTTTCTGAATACTGCAAAAAGGGTATCAGGCTGGGTTTATGAAGGGTGAACAGCCATTTGCCTTCCAGGCCGGCGGCCCGGGCATCTGCAGCGCCCATCTCCGCCACAAAAGGGGGCAGGCCCGCAAGCTCCTTCTGATCATCGATGATGAGCATAAAATCATTGGTTTCTGCCAGCAGGTTATCGCCGAACTGCACAGTGAGGACAGACAATTCCCTGTTGATCTTCCTGAATCTTTCTTTGGCCTCGCCGCTTAAGTCAGCCCCTCCCCTGACAAAGTTATGATAGGTTTTTTCGAGAAGCATCCGGTCTTCGCCCCGGAGCGCCGTATCTTCCTTTCTCTCATCATACACTGTTTTCACCCTTGCAAAAAGCGCTTCGTTCAGGTTGATGTTGTCCCTGTGCGCCGCCAGCAGCGGGGCAACCTCCTTTGCAATGGCCTGTATGGAGTCGTTGGTGTTGGCCGAAGTTAGGTTAAAGAACACATCGCTGACCTTGCTTAGCAGCCTTCCGGTCCGGTCAAGGGCGACAACCGTGTTTTCAAAACCGGGGGCCTCAGGATTATTGGCAATGCCATTGATCTCCTCTGCCTCTGCTTTCATCCCTTCATGAAAAGCCGGCATAAAATGGGCAGGCCTGATCTCTTCGAACGGAGGAACCTCAAAAGGGGTGTTATACTCCGAAAAAAAAGGGTTTGCGCTATTCATTTCTTGTTTTTTTTCACTGCATGAGTAAGCCAGAATTCCGGCCAATGCAATCATTATCAGCTTTTTCATCATTAAGATATTCATTTAATAATGTGGTAAAAGTAAATATCTTTTTAACATCAAAAGAAGGAATAAAAGCAAATCCGGCATTATATTACCACCGCTGCCACCCTTCCCCTGAAAAAATTTTTTCAAAAATACTTGACTTTTAATGTTATATTTTTCTAACTTTGTGTTAGATTTACTTAACATAAATTATTTTGTATGAAAAAAGTCATTATCGCCCTGGTTATTTCCCTGCTGGCGCTGGGAAGTGCTATTCTCTGGATAACTGAAGCCGGATTTTCAGGAAGCCTGTCAGAGATACTTGAATACGCCGGGATTGTTATTCTTGTCGGTTTTGCCCTCTGGATGGGCCTGAGCCGGATGAAAAGCCTTAACAGGGGAGAGCCTGCCGAAGATGAGTTGTCCAAAAAAATCATGCTGAAGGCCTCTTCCCTGTCGTACTACATTTCTATTTATGTTTGGCTGGCAGTGATGTACATCAGTGACAAAACAGAGTATGAAACCCATGCTGTGATCGGCGGCGGCATTATCGCTATGGCCCTGGTATTCTTCTTTTCATGGTTATTTGTAAGGCTTAACGGAGTGAAAAATGAATAACCGGATCAGAGAATTGCGGGCCAGGCACAACCTCACCCAGGACGAACTGGCGAAGCAGGTGGGTGTGCGTCGCGAAACAATTGTTTTCCTTGAAAAAGGGAAATACAATCCGTCACTCAGGCTGGCACACGACATTTCAAAGGCTTTCGGGCAGAGAATTGAGGAGGTGTTTGTGTTCAACGACTGAATTCTAAGGTTCCGGCTTGCAAAGTTTGTTCTATTAGTCCGGATGCATTTCCGGATTTGAATAATTATTCCTATTTTTGGTCCTGATCCAGATAAACACAATCTATATTGAATGATTGGGACAAACGGCAACAAGCATCTGTTAATATTTATTATCCGGCTGGTTCCGATCCTTTTGTTTGCCTTTTCCTGTGTTTCCGGAGAACGGCATGATCCTCCGGGCAGTCCGGTGGAGGATACTTCTTTGATTTCAGAGGCCTTCACAGGAATTTCCTTTCCCGGGAAAAAAGAATTTAACGGCACGATCATTTCACGCGACACAATGCCATTGCCAAAAAGAATCTGGGCCGGCATGCCCAGGACGGTTCCATACAATGATTTTTCTTCCGTACTTAATGCTCCGGAAAAACATTCCATCCATGAAAGCCTTAGAATAATAATCCCTGGTCACGATTCTATTCCAGGCCCGCGAATATATACGGCAAAGATTGAGAATTACCGGTTCCGGCATCCCCCGGCGCAAACAATAGTACCTCCAAAAATGAAGTTCGGGGCTGAGGGATACACCAAACATTACTCCAAAGATCAGGGATTTGGAGGTGGGGCATCCCATAAAACAATTCAGGACAAAGAAGGCAATCTCTGGCATATTGACCATGACCTTCTCAAATTCAATGGTTCCCATATGTTCAGGTTCACCCACCTGATCAATGATAAGAATGAAACCATACATCTCAGTTTGCATGATATCATCAGCGACTCAAAGGGAAATCTATGGTTCATCAGGGGATCCCATATTGTTCCAACCAACAGGATCATCAGATATGACGGCAATAGATGTGAGGCAATCACCGCCGTTGATAGTACCGGATTGGAACTGACATGGAGGTATACCTGTTTGTTTGAAGATCATTTTGGCAATATCTGGATTGGCAATATGTTCAACGGCCTGATGAAGTACCGGCCTCCTGACCCTGAAAATCCCAATGGCACATTCCTGCATTTTACAAAAGAATGCGGTTTGCCAGGTGAACAGATCACCTGCATTACCGGTAGCCACGATGGAAGTATGTGGATAGGGACCAGGGATTCCGGGATTTATCATTACCAACAACCCTCCGGTGAATTCCCCAATGGAAGGTTTATTCATTACTCTGTAAGTAACGGATTGAATACAAACCACGTAACCGCGTTGGCTGAAACCGCTGACGGCAGGGTCTGGGTCGGCACTTATAACGGAGGTATAAATATTTTAGAGGGTTCATCCATTTCTTTCCTGACTGTTAATGAAGGCCTTTCCAGCAATGTCATCAACTGTTTGCTTGAGGACAAAAGTCATGACATCTGGATAGCAATTCATGGCGGCGGCGTTTGCAGATTGGAACCAAACAAATCATCACAGGAATCCGGAAGGTTAACCGCTTTCAACACGAACAACCTCCTTTTCGGCAACTACATCACTTCTGTTTTACAGGATAACCTGGGAAGGATGTGGTTTGGCGGTTTTGGAGGGTCACTCACAATGTTTGACTTCCATTCATTCCATCATATCAATTCACTTTCAGGGATGGACATAGAATTTGTCACTTCTCCGGTTGAAGACAAGGACGGTAACATCTGGTTCGGTGACGACCGCGGTGGTGGAATTTGCAAGTTTGATGGCAGTAATTTCCATTATTTTGCCAGGGATCAGGGTTTGCCGTGCGACAGCATTGCCTCAATGATCTATGGGTCAGACGATAACATCTGGATAGCCACATCAGGAGGGGGCCTTTGCAGCTTTGACGGCGTCTGGTTCACCCATTACACAGCACAGAACGGCATCAGCAGCAACAATACCACCTGTATTTTAGAGGATTCCCGCAAAAACATCTGGATAGGCACGAAAGACAATGGCATTTGCAAAATCACAAACAACGAAATTGTTCAATACAACAAAACAAATGGTCTGTGCGATAACTTCATTTATTGTTTATTCGAAGACAGAGAACACAATATCTGGATCGGTTCAGAAGCCGGAGGCGTTGATAAATTTGACGGAAGACACATCACAAATCTCAATAAAGACAATGGGTTACAACACAACCAGGTAGTTGCGGTACTGGAAGATAGCAGGGGAGATTTTTGGTTCGGTGTTTCTTTCAAGGGATTTGTCAGGTACAGGGAAAAAGCCCAACCTGCCGGCAGATTTGAAGTGATTTCCGGAACCGGTTACCTGGGTGAGAGACGGTCAGGAAACAACTACCGTATTCTTGAGGGCTATGGCGGGGTATCTTTTATGATGGAAGATAATGCAGGCAGGATGTGGCTTGCCGACAGGGGAGGTTTGAACCTGGTTTCGATACCCGATACCGGGAATCTTTATAATATCACCCCACAAAACTTTCAAACTTACGACGGAAAATCAGGCGACAACTCGGTATTTGCTTCCTGTTTGCTTACCAAAGAAAACAGATTCTGCTGGGGCGGGGACAACTGCCTCTCATACCTTGATCTCAACAGTTTTAAACCTCCATCAGGTATTCCGGAAGTAAAGATTACCGGACTTGACCTCGAACAATCCCATGTTGATTTCAGGCAACTGCAATCCAGGATCAGATCGGATCAGGAAATCAATACAGGGCCTAACAACAACATCAACCTTAACAAGGTACGGTTCGACAGGGTTTTCCCCCATAGCAACCTTCCTGAAAATCTCATACTTCCTTATTATCTGAATCAACTTACATTTCATTTCACTGCCATTGACTGGGAAGCTCCCCACAAATTGCTTTACCGGTATAAGCTTGAAGGTTCGGATAAAACCTGGAGAAATATTACCAACGAAACTTCAGTAACCTATACAAACCTCAGGCAGGGGAAATACACTTTAATGGTGAAAGCCCTGGGAGCAGGGCAAGTGTGGAGTGAAGCAGATGAATACAAATTCAGTATCCTGCCCCCCTGGTGGGAAACGGTGTGGGCATACCTGCTTTATTCAATGATCATTATTTCTCTGGTTTTAGTTTGGAGAAGGTATGATTTAAGGAGACGAAAGCTTGCGGAGGAACTGAAGCTGGAAAAGGTAAGGGCTGAAAAACTCAAAGAGGTCGATAAAATGAAAACCGATTTCTTTGCCAACATCTCCCATGAGTTCAGAACACCCCTGACACTTATCCTCGGCCCCTTGCAAAACCTCATCAGGAAGTCGGATGACTTTGAACAGAAGAATCAACTTACAATGATGCACAGGAATGCCCGCAGGCTGCACAGGCTCATAAACCAGTTGCTGAACCTTACGATGCTCGAAGCCGGCAAAATGAAGCTAAGTGCAGCCGAAGAAAATATTGTAAGTCTGACCCGCATATATGTTCAGGCATTCGAATCCTATGCACGGCAGAAAAATATTGATCTGTCCTTTCATTCTGTTAAGGATGAGATTATTATTCATGCAGATCGCGACAAGATTGAAAAGATACTAAGTAATCTGCTGTCCAATGCTTTCAAATTCACCCCTGAAGGAGGCAGAATATCAGTAAAAATTAGTATTGCAGGTGAAACCAGGGTTGTTGCAGCGGATTCACCCGAACATGAAGAAAATCGATCCCACAGTTTCAGTCATGTTGCGATCACTGTATCGGACAGCGGCTGCGGAATACCGGAGGAAAAACTAAAGCATGTTTTCGAGAGGTTTTACAGCGCCCATGAAAATGATTGCAAAAACGGACACGGCAGCGGCATCGGACTGGCATTGACAAAGGAACTGGTGGATCTGCATCATGGTAAAATCAAAGCAGAAAGCGCTCCCGGAAAAGGAGCTGCCTTTACCATACTGCTGCCGGCCGGCAAAGCCCATCTTAAACCTGATGAGATATCCGGGGAAAAAAAACCGGACTTACCCTCACAGGAAAAACTACGGGAAGCTGTGAGTGGCTTAAAGGATGAAAATTGTGAAGAATCAGGCAGTTACGGATCCTCTTTTCAAGTGAAAGACAAAAACAAAAC
The DNA here is from genome assembly GCA_016927695.1 of Bacteroidales bacterium. Classification (GTDB taxonomy): domain Bacteria; phylum Bacteroidota; class Bacteroidia; order Bacteroidales; family JAFGHD01; genus JAFGHD01. The sequence goes on along the minus strand of JAFGME010000167.1, from coordinate 32,101 downwards.
TCAAACGGATTACAACGATCAGGCTCAGGTCCTGATCGTTGAAGACAACGCCGACCTCCGGAACTACATCCGTGGAATGCTCGACAGCGCTTACCTCGTGGATGAAGCACAAAATGGTGAACAAGGCCTTGAAAAGGCAATTGAAACGGTCCCCGATCTGATCATCAGCGATATCATGATGCCAAAGATGAACGGGGTAGAACTGTGTAACAGGATAAAAAGCGATGAAAGAACCTGCCATATCCCCCTGATTTTACTTACTGCAAGGGCATCACTTGAAAGCAAGATACAGGGTCTTGACACCGGCGCCGAAGATTTCATCACCAAACCTTTTGAGCAGGAAGAACTTATAGTAAGGGTAAGAAACCTGATAACGCAAAGGAACAGGCTCAGAGAGTTTTATATAAAGGAACTGACACCGAAAAAATGGACCCTTGATTCAGCCGAAATAAAAGAAAGTGAAATAACAGAGGCCGTTTCCGTGAACAAGCGGTTTCTTGAAAAAGCAAAAAACCTGACTTTCAAACAGATGTCAGATCCTGATTTTGGCGTCGAGGAACTTGCAGGCGAGATAGGCCTCAGCAGGGCACAGCTACACCGGAAACTCAAGGCGCTGGTGGGGCAGAACCCAAGCGAGTTCATCCGGACCCTCCGCCTCCACCGGGCGGCTGAGCTCCTGATGAAAGGTAAAGGAAATGTCTCGGAAATAGCCTGGGATGTAGGATTCAACAACCCTACGTATTTCAGCAGTTGTTTCAGCAAACAGTTTGGCATGTCGCCCAAAGAATTCATCAGGAAGAATCAATAAAACAGTGACTATCCGTGGTTGTCTCACAATAGCCAACTTACTATAGCCCATTGCGCTTGACATCTGAAATAGTTTTTTTTATCTTTGCAATTCATGCAAATATCCAACTATGAAGAAGAAAAACCTGTTCCTTCTGCTGATCGTTTTGGCAGTAATAAATAGCTGCAGCAAAAACGACGACGATGATTCCGGAAATAACAATCCCCCTGCAACAGCCAAACTGGGCGATGTCGGAAATGAATGGAAAGCAAAATTCAACAACCAGGAGATCACTGCCAGGATTGTTGACAACAATAATGGTATCCTCAGTCTTGCCATCACGACGGGGAAGGATACTGACACAATCAAGGCCCAACTGACCGGCAATTCCATAAGTGAATTTGTCCACAGCTATGGGGATATTGAAAAACCCTTTACCCTGGTTGAGTTTGATGCGAAGGTGGGGGATATCTATACTTTTGAAATGGGAGGGCTCTGGTTTGAACGGCAGGTAACCGAAAGGGAAACCTACCACATCAACTGCCTGGGTCAAAATCTGGAGACGATCGGCGTGTATGAGGAAATCCCTTACGGTATAAATGTTCAGCTTTTCGGGATAACCATCAGGAGCATAGTGTGGTATTTTCACCCCACTTATGGGCTTGTCTGCGTGGAAATTTACACCGAACAGGGCGAGTATTTTGAGATTGAGTTTATCTCCATTAAATTGTAAAGGAAATTCATACCTCTGCATACTGAATTCCCTGGTATTGATTTGCGATTATTATTGGTGTTTTTTAAATTAAGCACATTCCGGCCACCGTGCATTTTCGTCCGGGCTTCTTTCTAATCCCCTTCAGGCATTCAAAATCTCCCATGCAACATAATTGAACGTTTTTGCAACATAATTTGATGCCTGTTACAAGCTCCATCAATAGATTTGGGAACCAATTTTATTAAAGATGAGCGCTATGAAAAACTTATTCCTTTCATTCATTCTTGTATCTTGTGCCATCCTTGTTTCCCGGGCACAGGTCTCGGTGAACACCGACAATTCCGATCCCGATCCGGCAGCGATGCTGGATGTCAAATCTGCCGACAAGGGAGTGCTGATCCCCCGTGTGGCTCTGGTGAGTACTACCGATCCCATCAGTACAAGTAAACCAAATGGCCTTTTGGTATGGAACACTTCCATAATTGGCAACTATCCCGCACCCGGCTTCTACTACTGGGACGGCAGCGACTGGGTGAAGATATCCACCGGTTCAGGAGCTTCCGGTTCTTACGAGATCGTGGATTCGGACAACGACACCCGGATCACTGTTGAGTACACCACCGATGAAGATACCATACGGTTCTTTGTGGCTGGAACCGAGGTGATGAAGCACGATGGTAAGACACTGCATATCACCAATAATTCCCACTCAGTATTTATTGGTAATAGCGCAGGTGTTAACAATAACAATGGTTATGACAGCTACAACACATTTGTGGGTGACAGCAGCGGCTATAGCAACAACAATGGAGTATTCAATTCATTTTACGGAGCGAAATCCGGCACAAATACAACCTGGGGTAGCAGCAATACTTTTGTTGGTGGTAGAAGTGGTCAGTATAATACAGAGGGTAGCCAAAATTCCTTTTTTGGAGTAAATGCAGGAAGAACCAATACAACCGGAGATTATAACAGCTTTTTCGGATACAATTCAGGATCGAAAAACATTGATGGTGCAGGCAATACCTTTGTGGGACAATATTCAGGTTTTGAAAACACTACTGGTATTAACAATACATTTATTGGCAGGTCGAGTGGTTATGGTAATACTTCCGGGAGTTTTAATACTATAATTGGTTTAGACTGCGCACGTCATCACGAATCTGGAGATGAAAATATCTTCATAGGAACCAGAAGTGGGTATCTGAATGCGTCCGGAAGCAAAAATGTCTTCCTGGGTTCATATGCAGGGTATAACGAAGCATCCTCAAATAAGCTTTACATCGAAAACTCAGATGCCGATTCTCTTGATGCACTGATTTACGGGGACTTCCTGAATGACAAGCTGGTCCTCAATGCAGATGTAGGGATAGGCACAATCGATCCAACTGCTGAACTGGAAGTGAATGGCGATATCAAGGCCAACAACTTTATCGGGAATATGCAGGTTGGTGAAATTTCTGATATCGATACCGATACCCGCATCACAGTAGAGTACACTCCCGATGAGGATACCATCCGCTTCTTCGTCGCTGGTAATGAAGTGATGAAACATGACGGCAAAACCCTTCATATGACCGATCCTTATAACAATGTATTTATCGGAAATAAATCCGGAGAAGCAAATATTGACGGCGAATTTAACATTGCTTTAGGAGGGGAAGCCCTCAAAGACAATACCACGGGTGATTCCAACATCGCCATTGGCGGGGAGGCCCTTGAGCAGAACGGAGCCGGGAACGGCAACATTGCCATAGGTAACCGCGCATTGTTCAAAAACGATAACGGATTCGGCAATACGGCCATAGGAAGCCAGGCAGGTTACCAGAACATCAGCGGCGACAACAATGTTTTCCTGGGTAAGATGGCCGGCTACAATGAAACAGGAGATAAAAAACTCTACATCGAAAATTCTGCAGCGGTACCTGAAGATGCCCTGATCTATGGTGATTTTGACCTGGATCAGCTCACCTTTAACGGAAAAGTAGGTGTGAACACAACTGCTCCCGCCACCGAACTGGATGTGGACGGAGAGATCCGTAACTCCAACCTGGCAGGCGGTGGTAACCGTTTGGTGCAGGCGGATGGGAATGGGATACTGAAGAGTCTGACTTTGCCTGATTCTGTTTCAATAGATTCATACCCTGAAAATCTGGATTGTGCACCAGGATACAGTGGGCCTATCAATAAGATATTTATTCGTGACACAATAATTTACGCAGTTTCCAGCCAGGGGAATCTCATTTGTAACTTCGATATTAAAGATCCATCCAATATCGATCGCAAGGGTTGGTCTGCTGTAGATTTGGTAAACCCTACAAGTATATTCATAGAGGGTGATTATGCCTATGTAACTTCGTCTTACAATAGCAAACTTGTAATTTATGATATTAGTAATGGTTATGGCTTTGTCCATGTTACTTCAACCGGAATATCTTTACCTTATGATGTTTATGTCATTGATGATTATGCCTATGTTGTTTCCGGAAATCACCGTTTGAGCATATTTGATGTTGCTGACCCATCGGCCCCGGTTGCAATGGGTTATTCTTCAGATGGCTTAAGTGTCCCACAAGCCGTTTGGGTACATGGAAACAGAGCCTATGTATCCTCTACCGGAAACGATAAACTGGTTATATTTGATGTAACAGACAAATCATCGCCATCTAAACTGGGTGAAATAGGAACCGGATTGGATTACCCGCAGGAGTTATGCATTGATGGAGATTATGCCTATGTTGCCTCACGGGATACAGAATCAATAGTTATCTTTAACGTAAGCGATCCGGCCAATCCTGCACATGTATCAGAATTCTCTGACGGTATTAACTATCCGACTGGTATCTACAAGGACAATAATTATATCTATGTTTCCTGTTCATCAGAAGGATTTATTGTCATTGACGTTTCTGATGTTAATAATCCAAAGAAGATTGCCGGGTTTACCAATGAACCATATTCTATGTACTCCTGGGATGTAGTTTATCAATCAGGAATAATCTATTCGACAAATCAAAGTTTATTATGCTCTTATAGCTTATTCGGTGCTGGCTCATACCCGGTAATCGGGCTGGACGGCTCAATAAGCTGGAACCAGCTGGAAAATGCCAGCCTCTGGCAGATCAATGATACAACCAATGAAATCTATTACAATGAAGGAAATGTGGGTATTGGCCTGAATGATCCAAGTTATAGTTTACATGTTGATGGTACGATTAAAAGTGAAAATAATATTCTCAGTGAAGGGTATGTCAGGGCTGATGATTTCATTCATACTGTTAGCTACCTTGAGTCCGATGCCCTCGAAGGAAACAGCGACCGTTTACTATCTGCAAATTATAACGGTAAAATTGAAGCGATTACAGTCCCTGATTCGGTTTTTTTTGATAGCAATCCCGAGTTTATCGACTCTTATGGTACGGGTGGCACTGCCTCGGAATTAATTATAAGGGGCAATATCGCTTATGCCCTTACATACAATACCCCCGGATACCTGGAAACATTCGATATCAGTGATCCTGAAAACATTGTTTTTTTGGATCAGATTAATACCAATCTATTTTCAGCTCAAAGTACTTGTATTGAAGGTGATTATGCATATATAGCCAGTTATTCCTCATGGGGATTATTGATTTATAATATCAGTGATCCATCAAATATTACTTATGTTACCCATATAAACACCAATTTAGCCGGTACATATGACGTAAAAATCGCCAATGGATACGCTTTCGTAGCTTGTAAAGGAAACAGTAGCCTGGTGATTTTCGATGTTAGTGATCCTGCCAATCCCGTTTTTATGGGATCCTCTTCCGACGGTTTAGTACAGCCGGAAAACTTACAGGTCAATTCTACCGGGACTTTTGCCTATATCAGCTCAGCAGGAAATTCCAAGCTGGTGATATTTAATACCGCCGACAAAAACAATCCGGTAAAGCTGGGAGAGATCGCAACAGGTCTAAATTATCCTCAGGAACTATTTGTTAAATCCGGGTATGCATATGTGACTTCCAGAAACAATAGCACACTGGTAATATACGACATAGGTGATGCCGCTAATCCGGCTTTTGTGGCTGATTATACGGAAGGCTTGGCTGCCCCATCATCCATTGATATTCACGGAAATTATGCTTTTATCGGTAACCAATCAGGAGGATATACCATCGTTAATATATCTGATCCGGCTGTTCCGCAATTAGCACTTGATTATAATAGTCCGCAATTATATGATATTATTGGAAGTGAGGAATATGTCTACTTTTTATCCAGCAGCTCACTGCTGATCTATAAAATTTCAAATAACAGTTTCCCAACTTTAGGACCCGATGGCAACTTGAGTTGGACAAGTATGGAAAATAATCAGCTTTGGGAAGTCAATGATGCCAGTAATGAAATTTATTACAACAATGGATATGTAGGCATTAATACGGATGATCCTACAGAAAGACTGGATGTCAACGGTGAGGCAAGGATACGCACCATTTCACTTAACAATGCTTATGATGATGTCCTTGTAAGGAATCCTGATGGAATCATATACAGAAGGGATGCATCAACAATAAGTAACTGGACACTCAATGGTAGCGACCTCTACAATAAAAACTCTGGCAACCTTGGCCTTGGTAACGTTTCGCCCACACATAAGCTGGATGTTAACGGCCAGACCCGCATCCGCACCCTCAATCTGGACAACACCCTCGACAGCATTGTGGTAGCTGATGGGAATGGAGTTCTTTTTTCACGCGCTGCTTCCACCTTAGGCGACGACCTCGGCAATCACACTGCCACCCAGAACTTACTTACCAATGGCAATTGGATCTCAAATGACGGGGATGATGAAGGATTATTTGTAAATTCAAACGGATCTGTTGGCTTGGGCACTCCTTCTCCCTCAGGAAGATTGCACATTTATGAAAACCACTCAACTAACTATACCGCGACAAGGATTGAAAATGCGGCTGCCTCAGGGCAGGGAGGCGCTCAGTTCGAAATCAAAACAGATGGCAACCAGTTTAACCTGGGTGTTGGTGGTTCTGCAAACTCTTCACTCGCAAGTAAATTTTACATTTATCAGCAAAGTGCCGGTCCAAGAATGGTCATTGACGGGAGCGGAAATGTTGGGATTGGAGCTACCAGCCCGGCCTCAAAACTCTCCAACGATGCCACCCTTTGCTCCGATGGAACAAAATCCACTTCTACAGACGGTATCAACTGGCGGATAAACAACGGTGGTTATGCTCTTGGTATAGAAAATATTGCCACAGGCGGATCAGGCCTGTTGGTGGATGCGGGCAACTATTCGGGAACGGGTGCTACTGTGGCACATTTTGTATCAAATAACAATTCAATCATGTACATTGGTGAGAATGGAAATGTAGGTATTGGCACAACTTCACCCTCTCAGCGGTTGACTGTTTACAACGGAACAACCACAGGAACATACACGACCACAGGATGGATCCACAGTTCCGATGCCAGGCTCAAAACCAATATTACACCGGTTGACCATGCCCTTGAAAAGGTAAAACAACTGGACGGGGTGTATTATCAATGGAAAGATGGTCCTGGTGAGAAGCAAATAGGTTTGATAGCCCAGGAGGTGGAAAAGGTGCTGCCCGAAGTAGTTTGCAAAGACAACGAAGGATATTACGGCCTCTCTTACGGAAGTATGGTCCCATTGCTCATCGAGGCTGTTAAAGAGCAGCAGTCCCAACTGGACAAGATGGAATCGGAAAACACTGCATTGAAAGAACAACTGGCAGATCTGGCCAAAAGGATGGAGACCATGGAAAACAAATAACGAGGACACAATCATCCGGAAACCACCTCCCCCACAGGCGCTCATCTTTGGCTGCCGGTGGCCCACACCACAGCCCCGCCTTTACCGGCAGGATCGTTCAAAACGACCTGCCGGTTATTACTTGCTTTACTTTACCAAAATCTGATACTTATATTCTTAATGTTATGAGCTTATTGTAGGAATATTTTATGTTCTGCCAAACTCAGCGGCTTCTCCTGGTACAAATCTGAGAGAAAAGCATTTTATCTCAAAATTGTGATTATTTTTGCGCCAAATGGTCATGGATAGTTTATCAGGGTAATCACTCAACCCGGATCGAATATGAAAAACATATTACTTTTTATCATCGCATTTTCCTTGCTGCTGCCTGCATCGATCAGCCGGGCGCAAACCGATGTGCCTTCAGATACTAAGAAAAAGGCTAACAAATCAACCAGGGAAAAGACTTCCAAAAAAGACAAGGCAGAGGAAGCCGAAAAAACAATGGACCTCAGCAGCCTTTATGAAGCTGCAGAGCAGGTGGTGGAAGAAAAAACCAATGGCAGCGTAAACTGGACTCAACAATATGTGGAAGCCCGCGGCGAGAGCGTGATTGACACTATAAGGTTTAAAAACAAGGGACAGGCCAGGGCTATGGCCATCCGGGGCGCCGTGGTGGTTGCCCAGAGAAATCTTCTCGAAATTATTAACGGTGTAAGGGTTCATGGCGAAACCACGGTGGAGAATATGATCGCCACCGAAGATATCATCTATACCCGCGTTGACGGCCTTATCAAAGGCGCTGAAATGGTGGGTGAACCCTATGAAGAATGGGGCATGATGGTGGTGATCATGAAAGTGCCGCTGTATCAGAATAACGGCCTCGCAGCCGCAGTTTACCCCGCCCTGGAAAAGGCGCTGAAATCCTCCTCAGCCGGCCTCCTTCCCGGTGAGGAACTTAAGTCCGGAGAAGTCATCACCGAACTTTCACAGTTTGCCTTCAACCTGGGCGGCAGGCAGTTTGATCCTTCCATGTTCCCCATTGTTACCGACGAAGAGGGTAATATTCTCCTTGACCTTACCAGAATTTACAACCCCGACCTGGGGCAATTCCCGCAGATTCTGAAGACTTCAAAGGAACTCATGTCGGAAATGGGATTTGAAAAAGGGGTGGAAGTCATTGATGTGATCGACTCTTTCGATGGCAAACTTGTGGTGGATAAGTCGGCCAAAAAGAAGGTGAACTGGGATAAAGTGGCCTCCACCGTGGCCAAAATCGGTAAAATATTACTCCTGTTTGTTTAACCGGATATTATGAAATCAGGTATGCAAAGCAACTTTTCTATGTTAAAATTAGTGCCCCTGGTACTTTATTTACTTGTTTTTTCTTCCTCTTCATTCGCACAGGTGAAGGTCGTTGATGCCAAAGGGCTTGGCATCAACCGGGAAGACGCCATACAGGACGCCCTCAGGAATGCCGTGGGGCAGGCGGCAGGGGTGTCGGTGGCTTCCCAGACCGTGGTGGAAAATTTTATGGTATTGAAAGACGCCATCGCCACCAATTCGAAAGGTTATGTGGCTGAATACGACATCGTTGATGAAACAAAAATTACTGACGGCTATGAAGTCACAGTGAGGGCATCCGTGAGCCTCTCTCCGCTGGAAGCTGATGCCGGTTTGCTTGCCAGGCAGATCGGAGGCTTGCGCTTCCTGGTGATGTATGATAAAAGGAACAGCCCGGGGCAAAAAACTGAGGAGCTTGACTTTGCCGTGGATGCAGTCAACAATTATCTCGCTTCAAAACAATACCGCTACATTGAAAAAAGCCGCTTCGACAGGCTCCGGGAAGAGGCATTCCTGATGATGAAAGAAACCGACACTGCAGAAATGACCTTTGTCCAGAAACTTGGCATCATGTCGGGCGCCCAGTTCATCATCCTGATTGATAAAATCCAGGCCGAAGAAAGAAGTGAGAACTTCGACACAAGAAAGTCATCGCGCGTCAGGATGCAGATCAAAGCCTTCGACAATTGCACCGCAGAGGGATTGGGAACGGCCGTTCTTGAAAGCGAATGGGTGCCCGGCTCAGCGTCGGACCTGACGACAGGGATCACCCGGGCTGTCCATAAAGATATCGGTAAACTGATGTCCCTATTTAACTCGTATATCGGAAGCTGGATCAACAACGGAACACCTTACGAATTAAGGTTTTACCAGGTGGGAACATTCAGGGATTTCAGGGACCTGCGCAACAGCATCAAAGAATCGCCCGATTTCGGAGGGCAGATTGAAATTACCGGCCTGAATAATTTTACACGGCTCAATGCCACTTTCCGGTCTGTCCCCGACGATGTGGCCTTCAATATCCTTGATTATGCCGATGCCATTCCCGGTTTTAAAGAAAAAACACTCGACGTACTGCTGATATACGGCCGGCAGATTTCCTTTGCCCCACGAAACGTCGTAGTACCTGAAATTGAAGAAAACAAGAAACTGATCGATAAAAATTAATCCCAACAATCTGTTAAAATGAAAAAAATCCTTGCTTTATTCCTGTTTGCGGGCTTCGCCATTTCACTTCAGGCCCAGAGGCCGAAGACTACTTTTTTCTCTGAAGACGGCCACAAATTCTGGGTGATCATGGATGGTTCCAGAAAAAATGCCGAGCCCCAATACCGGGTTGACAATATCGAAATGCAAAACGACTGGGCCCAGGTCAAGATCATTTTTGAAAACCCTGAGATACCTGAACTTGAAAAAACAATCCAGGGCGTGGATCCTGACGGCAAGCCCATCTCCGCCATCTGGGCCATTAAGAAAAACAATAAAGGTAAGTGGATATTGCGCCCGAGCAGCTGGGGGGAACTTCCCGGAGAACCTGCATCCACTGTTCAGCAGCAGGAAATCCCGGCGCAGCAGAACCTGCCCGAACCGGCGAACACAGGCAATCCACCCCCGACCGGAAATGATATCCCCGCAGGTGTTTCGGTTCAGACCGGTGAAACCGGCATCAGCATGGAGATCAATATGCAGGAACCCGCACAGGAAATAAATACCGGCATCAACATGAATGTCAGAACTGACAGGCAGACCGACAACCAGACTTATGGCAACGTCAATGTTGGTTCGGATCTCCCTCCCGTGCCCTATGAAGAACCCGCACCGGCAAAAAACCAGCCGGTGTCTTCGGAATGCACTGAAGCAGTGAACCATACCGGTTTTGCTGAAATGAAAGAAAACATCTCATCCGCTTCCTTCGAAGAAACAAAGTTTTCGATAGCCCGACAGATGCTGAACGGCAACTGCCTTTCATCCTCCCAGGTGAAGGAAATCATGGAAATTTTCAGTTTTGAGCAAACCCGGCTCGATTTTGCAAAAACAGCCTACCTAAAAACTGTGGATAAAAACAATTACTATAAGGTCAACAGTGCATTTTCCTTTGAATCATCCGTTGAAGAACTGAACGAGTATATTCAGGGTCTCAGATAATTCCGGAATTTTATCGCTTGTATTCAATATATTTTATACTTTTGCGTTCGATTTAAAACAGAAAGCTGTTATTCTTTTCAGAACATCCCTTTCTCAATGATATTCCTGAAAGGCGTTTCCTGAACATTAAAACAATATTGAAATGGAATACAATACAACTCGTGAAAAACTGATCATCAGGGAATACGGACGAAACATCCAGAAAATGGTACAGGATGCCGTTCAGATCGAAAACCGCGAAGCAAGGACGAAATTTGCCAATGTTATCGTAAGAATAATGGGACAGATGAATCCCAATGCAAAAGACACTGCCGATTTCAGGCATAAACTCTGGGATCATATCCACATCATATCAGATTTTAAATTAGACGTTGACAGCCCCTACCCTTGCCCCTCGCCGAAGATATTTTCCAGAAAACCTGAAAAGGTTTCATACGGTTCGAACCATATCCGGTTCAGGCATTATGGCGCCAACATAGTGAAAATGATCGAAACCGTGTCCGAACGTGAAGACGGGCCCGAAAAGGATGCACTGATACTGGCAATTGCCAATCACATGAAAAAGTCATTCCTTCACTGGAACAGGGAGGCCGTTGAAGATGATTTAATCCTTCAGCATCTTGAGTTGCTTGCCGGTGGCAGGATCAAGCCCAATAAAGAAGAGACCACCCTCAGTTCAACCAATACGCTGATGGGTAAAAAGAAAAACAAAGTGAAGAAAAAACCCGAACCCAAAAATCAAAAAAGAAGAATTCCCGGCAGGTATCATAACTGATCAACACCTTTTTTATTCCTGATTTCCTTATCCGGCCTCTCATCTGAGCTGGCGGTTGATTTATCCCATGAACACATAACCGGCTTTTGTTGAAAAAATCATGCCGCATGTGTGTATCTTTCTCCCTCTTTAATCCCTGTTATTCATGCTATCTTCCTACTTTCGTCCTGCCTGGGCACATGGCTGAAAGAGTACGACAGATCAATATTTACATAAAAATAAGGATTATGGCTTCATTTGAAATCACCGGCGGAAAAAAGTTACAGGGCGAAATCATCCCCCAGGGGGCAAAAAATGAAGCCCTGCAGATCATCTGCGCCACACTGCTCACAGCAGAGGTGGTCACCATAAAAAATGTGCCCGACATCAGCGATGTCAACAAACTCATCCTGCTTTTAACGGAACTTGGCGTTAAAGTAGAAAAAAAAGGGGAGCAGGAATACACCTTTCAGGCGGATGAGATAGACCTGGGTTATCTGCGCACTGCGGCGTTCAAGGAAAAAGCGTCCAGTATCAGGGGATCGGTGATGATCGTGGGGCCATTGCTTTCCAGATTCAAAAGGGCATTTATCCCTCAGCCGGGAGGGGATAAAATCGGCAGACGCCGTCTCGACACACACTTCAACGGACTGATCAAGCTGGGCGCTGAATTTGACTATGACGCGAATAAAAAATGCTATCGCGTGAAAGGCGACAATCTGAAAGGCTGCTACATGCTCCTCGATGAAGCCTCTGTCACCGGTACGGCCAATATAATTATGGCAGCGGTGATGGCAAGGGGAACCACCACCATTTTCAACGCAGCCTGCGAGCCCTATCTGCTGCAGCTTTGCCGCATGCTCAACCGCATGGGGGCCAGGATAACAGGTGTCGGATCAAACCTCCTCACCATCATCGGCACAGATGCCTTATCAGGCACCGAACACACATTGATGCCCGACATGATCGAGGTGGGCAGCTTTATCGGAATGGCAGCCATGACCATGTCTGACATCACCATAAAAAATGTGGATATCCCATCCCTCGGTTTAATCCCTGAAACATTCGGACAGCTCGGCATCCTGATCGAGGAGCGGGGTGATGACCTGCACATCCCGGCACAGGAATCATACGGTGTGGAAACGTTTATGGACGGTTCGATCATGACCATCGCCGACGCTCCCTGGCCCGGCTTCACCCCTGACCTGATCAGCATCGCCCTCGTCACTGCCGTGCAGGCCAGAGGAAGTGTGCTTATCCATCAGAAAATGTTCGAAAGCCGCTTGTTTTTCGTAGATAAACTCATCGACATGGGCGCTCAGATCATCCTGTGCGACCCACACAGGGCCACAGTCATCGGACTCAACAGACAATATCCGCTCAGGGGAATAAGGATGTCATCGCCCGACATCAGGGCAGGGGTTGCTTTGCTCATCGCCGCCCTTTCTGCCGAAGGCACAAGCATCATCGACAACATCGACCAGATTGACAGGGGATATCAAAACATAGATGGAAGGTTGAGATTGTTGGGTGCAGAAATCAAAAGGAAGTAATCCCGTTCAAATCTTTTCACTACATCAAAAAAACCTGCAAAAGCTCTGCCCACAACCTGTAGCCGTCCTTGTCAAGATGCACGCCATCGTAAGTGAACCTTGCATCCATCTCACCGGTTTTATTCAGGAAATCACGGTGAAGGTCAATATAAACAGCTCCGGTTTCCCTGCAGATCAACCTTAATTTTATATTGATGCTGTAAATGACAGTGTTGATATTTTCTCCGGCAAGCAAAACCGTTTCGTTAACGGGCAGCAAACTCTGAATATACAGCCGGGTTTCAGGGCTGGCTGTTTTAAATTTCACGATAATGGCTTCAATGTTGTTGCATATTTCCATTTCGCCAACCCCCTGAAAAATATCGTTCACTCCGGCAAGCAGAAATACCCTTGCAGGGCGGGCGCTTATGATCTCTTCTATTCTGTGGATGATCCCGCCTGTGGTATCGCCACTGATGCCGCGATTGACGAAATTCTTCGAATGAAACCATGAGTCAAGGTCAAACCATTCCGTAAGGCTGTCGCCTAAAAATACTGTGTCAGAAGCATGAATAACCCTTGAACGGTGCATCATTTTTTTTGCAAAAGTAGGCTATTATTCCACCCCTTTCATCGGCCCCGGTTCAAAAAACATATTTATTTTTAAATATAGGCAACTAAGTGTATAAGCTTTCTGTCTACCCTCAGAACGTTTTATAATTCTTTTTTTTAGCCCTGCCCGGAGCCTTCCGGCAGGGCTTCTTTTTACCGCTTTATTTATGATTTTTTTAAGCCCGTAAAACAGGGATTTTTTAGCTTTGCACTCCTCAACATTATGAGACTCTTATGAAGAAAAACATCGCACTCGTTGCCCACGACAACAGGAAGAAAGATCTGCTGGAGTGGGTGAAACACAACCACAAAGTATTGAACTCCTGCAAAGCATTTTGCACAGGTACCACCGGGAAACTTGTCAACGAAGTTCTGGACGATGTGACCGTGCTTAAATCAGGCCCTCTTGGAGGGGATCAGCAGTTGGGGGCCATGATCGCAGAAAAAAAGATCGACTACATGATCTTTTTCTGGGACCCTATGACCAACCAGCCCCATGATGTGGATGTGAAAGCATTGCTGCGTATGACGGTGCTGTACAATATCCCGACCGCATGTAACAGGTCGACAGCCGATTTCATGATCACCTCGGCTCTCTATAACAATGATGAATACGAACCCGCTATGAAGGACTATTCAGTGTACCTGCAGCGGTTCGATACCGGGCTGAAGCAGGGTTCATTGGGTCCTGCCCTCTATTGATTGAATATGGTTTTCCCGTGACCTGGTCGGGCGGGCTTGATTTTTGCCCGGCATTCATCACCTGAAATATTTTGATTTCAGAACAACGATCAACCCCGCCTGCCAAAGCGCCGGCCCACAAATGGCGGGTATGGATTTTTGATTTACGAAGTTTGCCTTTATTTCTCAAATCATCCATTTTCAAATTTTTACTCTTTCACCACCTTCCAAACACACTCGTGGCCGGGCAAAAGGATTTTGAGAATATACATCCCTTTTTGCCTGCCGGAAAGGTCGATGAGCGTTGTGCCGGAAAGGGCCTCCTTTTTAAGCAAAAGGTTGCCGCCCAGGTCGTACACTTCTGCCGACCATGCCGGACCGGGTTCCGCGCCTGATACCACCACCTCCAGTTGCCCTTTGGTGGGGTTGGGAAAGACGGTGATCGTGTGCTCCCCGGCCTGCTTCGCGAATGCAGGCCCTGCATTTTCATCCTGCCACAAACCCCGGTTTTCCATTGTATCGGCGGGAGTTATCTCCTCTGTGCTTTTCAACAAAATGACCTCCCGTGTTTCGCGGTTGCCGGCCTCATCGTAGGTGAAGGCGATCTGGAACGGGGTTTGGGCGAAAAGATTAATGACAATTAAACAAATAGTTAACGTTACTGCCGATTTCTTCATAGATATTATTTCTTTTAATAATTTTTTTGAAAAAGGTGTTAATATGTCTCATTTGATCAATTACTTATGATAGACAATCCCATTTAACCTTTCACTGATTAATAAATCGAAGCTGTATTTACCGGTTAACTCCTCTATTTCAGCATTAGTTAGTTTTTTTTCATACATTAACAATGTCTTTCTTTTCATTCTATTGGCAGGATAAATAAAAGTGTATTTGAATTCCTGCGGCGCCTTATTTGTACTATCAAGATTTATCATAATAAATATGTGCTTTTCCCCATAATCGATAAAAAATGCTTCCTTTGGAGCTAATTCAGGAGCCAGATCGAAAGTAAGATCACCAAAGAAGCCTGGATCAATATGAAACTCCTTTTTAATATCCTTGCTGATATCACTTGATTCTTCCATTATACCCGCAGCTGGCATCAAAGAAGTTGCAGTGTCTGTTGCAACAATCTCCTCAATAGCAACATTGTCAAGAAGATAGTAATTCAGTAAAGACTCAGGTCTCGTTAAAATACCTGGTGCATTAAAACTCTTAATTACCAGACTTCTGTTTTTTGCTATGGCCCTTTTGGTTCTCTCGTAATGCCTGGATGGCCCAAACCTGTTTAGCTGCCGGATGATCCTGTAATCATTGTGGTATGCAAACCGCCCAAAAGTTATATACATTTCGCCTCCCCTGGCCTCGTATATAGCGCTTACTTCTCTCCAATTTGTATCGATCAGATATTCTTCAATCTCAAAATCGGCATATATTTTATCATGTATAAGAATTTTTTGATAGAAGGGCAAGGGTTTTTCATCAGTTTCATCAGGTAAACCAAACAGATAGGCTGAACCGGAGAATTTAAAACCAAATCCCTTACTTGCAGCCAGGTATGTATTTTTATAATATTTAATATAGAAAGATACTTTATACTTCTTACCCGCCACAAGAGGTTCAATCAGTTTCCCGGTTATATGTTCCATATAGCCAGCATAACTTATAGGGCGGATTCCAATACAATAATTACCGGAAAATGCATCGACACAGAAACGAAGGCTACCCTCCATGTTCATTACATTGCTTTCAGAACAGATACCGTGGTCTCTGTAGATATCAACAGACCCATCTGTAGGTTGAAACCAGTTTTGTGCATAAAAAACCTTGTCATATATCCTGATATTCCCATTATTCGGCACTGTTTCTTCAAAGTCGCCATTGATTAACAGGTTTTGTGCGATGCAATGCGATGAAAACAGAAAACAAATCATCGCCAAAATAAAAATCCGCTCCATGCTCTCCATTGTCCTGAAATTATTACTGATGTGGGTGGTATACAAACAAACTCACCAAAAACATTACCTGTATTTATATTTTGTGGGTCTAATAATATTGGTACACGTGTTGGAAATTTTCTTACTCCCCATTCAATTGTCTGAGTCGATCTTGGAATTGTTAAACGTTGATCAACACGACGAATCTCCTGTTCAACTCCATCCAATCTATAATAAAAGATATCATCTGAATCCCATTCTAGCTCAACGGTAAGATCACCATCAAAATGTCGGCGAAGGTAATTCTTCCCCAGTTTGGGTTCATATTTGTCAGGATATCCCCCGGTACCTCCAACCGCACTCATTTCTTCAATCCGTTTTTCATTATAATAGTCACCCAACTCGATTGTCGAACCATCTCCGGTAATATAACGTGTGGTAGCCACTTTACCCCTGCCATCAATCCATCTTTTATCCTTGCTTAATGCATCAGCCGCGCCAATTGCACCGCCTATGATTCCTCCTGTAAAAGCAGAATTAAAGGACTTATATAAAATTGATTCGAATTTTTCTTTGTTAATGATCCCTGAAGTGAGTCATAAGCCACACCTGCTGCTGATCCTAAAATTGCTCCCCCATTGAAAACTCCAATACCATATGATGATAAAGCCGGCCCTAATACACCAGCAATACCTCCTGCAACTACTGATCCTGTAAAATTACCCCAATTCCAATTTTCAAGGGTCAAGTTATGGGCTATTAGATGCTGTATTGTATAGGAAGCTGCACCACTAACCATTCCAGTAGCCATCCACAAGAGCGTTGGCAGAAAAAGTTCCCCATCCGGATCTGTATACACCAGCGGGTTGTTCAAACAGTAGCTGTACCTGTTAAAACTCTGCGAGTTATCCGGGGCCTGCATCACGCCGTTGGCGTGACAGGCTCCATTGTCGGGGCTGAGAAAACGTTCGATGTATGGGTCGTACATTCGGCCATTTCCGCCTTCATTGAAATTCCGGCGGACAGGCATGTTTATCAGCCCGAACCTGTCGAGATGTTTCCCGCATTGTTTAATGCGGGACAGGCTATGCCCTGTAAAGTCCCTGTTGACAAGATAAGCGGAGGTTACACCGGTACAGGCTTTGTTTTCTGAAACAAATTGTACAGATAGGAAGATCAGATATTGAGTTGCCGGACTTTGCATCGATTTCCGAACTCTTTTTGTTTTTATATAACCTGTCAGATCTTGAACCTTTCTAAGCTTCCACTGACGTCAAAATCATCATTCCCTGCCCGCCCGGATAAGGCCCTTGCATCGGCAGGCAGGGATAATCCTTGTTCGTCATTCATTCCATGAGCAAGAATCCCTTTGTGCCGATTCAATTATTTTAACCAAATCAACCAACGTGTCCCTTTTCCATGGAGGATGAAAACCGGTTCTTCCCCTCTTATTGGCTCGCTCAGGCCCATGCTGTTAATTTTGGCAGGTACAATCATAGGAAATATTTTTGAAAAAAGCAAGCCTTTGGAGGAAAATTACTAAAAGGTCAATTTAATTTTTATAGCTATTGCCGGACCCGGATAAAAAGATGGTTGTGGCAACTGTCATTCTGCCAATATTAAATCCCTATCGGGATTGTCCCGTCAGGGACAAAATACCGGTAGAATTAAATTGACCCCCGAAACCTGGTAAGTCCCGTAGGGACGTAATAAATTACATTGTTTCAGAAGGATGGAAAATTTATATCGGCCAGTAGTGATAGAAAATACAAAATCAATTAACCGTTTTTTTGTACTTGTTTTCATTATTAAAATGTCTGTGAAGAAACTCTGTTTTACCATCATTCTGCTTAAAATGCCACAGGACCGGTAGTAATTTCCAAAGCTGACAATCTGATGAGAACAGATATATCACATCTTGCAAAAGGGATCTGTATGGTTGATGTAAGCAAAGGCAGGGCCGGGTTAACCGAAAAGATCATGGCCAGATAATCATGCGGCCCAGGCAGAAATATCCAGCCATCCGAAAATCCGGGCTACCGTGATAAGGATCACAATGATCATGAACCAGCGGATGAATCCCGCGCCCCTGACCACTACAGCCCTTGCGCCGAAGTATGCTCCCGTTACCTGCCCCGCTGCCAGCACAAATCCGGCAGTGTAATCCACCATCCCGCCCCAGATGTAAACCACCAGCGAGAGAGGCACATACATCAATACGATCAGCACCTTAATGGCATTGGCCCTCACCAGCTCATAACCGGCATTGAGCACAAGAGCGGCAAGCAGGAAGTATCCTATTCCGATGTAAATAAACCCGCCATAAAAACCCAGGGCAAAGAATATCAGTACCTGCAAAAACGAAACAGGTTTGCTCAGCAGCGCCGCATCAGGCTTAAGCCACATCCCGGGTTTAAAAATCAAAAGGAGCATCATAAAAATCATCACGATGCCGACAATTTTTGAAAAAAGCGCCTCATCAACCTCAATGGCAAGAATCGCTCCCAAAACCGACCCTGCTGTGGCAGGTATCCCTAACCGGACGCCTTTCCTGAAATCCATCACCCCTTTGCGTGCAAATACGGCAACAGATGCCATGGTCTGGAAAGCAGCGGCAATCCTGTGTGTTCCGTTGGCCACATTCAATGGCATTCCCATAAACATCAGCGCTGAAAGCGATATAATGGTAGCGCCGCCGGCAATGGTATTCACAAAACCCACGGCAAAACCCGCCAGCAAAAGAATCAAAACCTCAATGATGCCCATAATTGCTCTTTGCTGGCAAAAGTAATCGCATTAAACGAAATTCCTTCTTTGAATCTAAACGCAAAAAGGCAAAATATTCATGATAATATTTACTTTTGCAGCATGAAATTTTTCAGGTTAAAATGAAACGGGATCTATTGATTGCTCCGTCAATATTGACCTGGCAAATGAAATGAATACATTTTAAATGGCAATTGATCCAAAAATTTAGTTTTATACAGATTATTCTATGGCTTTTCTGAATTCAATAATAACGGGAACTGGAAGCTACATACCGACTGAAGTTGTTACCAATCCTGATTTTTCCAAAAACAAGTTTTACGACCTGAATAGCGTACCGTTTGAGTTGTCGCACGATGAAATAACCGAAAAATTCGTTGCCATCACGGGCATACATGAGAGGAGGTGGGTAAGCAGCGACCTTCACGCTTCCGATATTGCCGCCATTGCCGCCCAGCGTGCCATCGAAGATGCCGCCATTGATCCTGGCACCCTTGACCAGATCATCGTGGCCCATGATTTTGGAGATATCATGAAAGACAACAATCAGTCCGACATGCTCCCAAGCTTAGCTGCAAGGGTGAAACATAAACTGGGAATCGACAATCCCAAATGTGTGGCCTACGATCTGGTTTTCGGCTGTCCGGGCTGGATACAGGGCATGATCCATGCCGATGCCTTTTTAAAAACGGGAATTGCTAAAAAATGCCTGATCATCGGCACCGAAACCCTCTCACGCCTGATTGATATCCATGACCGCGATTCCATGATCTATTCCGATGGCGCAGGCGCTTCCATACTCGAAGCAAAACAGGAAAACCACCATCGGGGGATACTCTCTTTTACTTCAGAATCGTACACCAAAGAAGAAGCATTTTACCTGTATCTCGGCAAATCAAACATTGTTGATTCCGACCCAAAGATCAGATATATTAAAATGCACGGCAGGAAGATATATGAGTTTTCCCTTAAAAATGTACCGGGAGCCATGAGGGAATGTCTTGACAAGGCCGGGTTAACCATAAAAGATGTGGCCAAAATACTGATCCATCAGGCCAATGAAAAAATGGACCAGGAAATAGTGAAGCGCCTTTTCAGGATGTATGGTTTAAGGGAAGTTCCCGAAGACATCATGCCCATGAGCATTCAGAAACTTGGCAACAATTCGGTGGCGACAGTGCCAACCCTGCTGGATTTAATCAGAAACAGTGACTTTGAAGGCCATAAGATCTTTCCTGACGATATCCTGGTTTTTGCTTCCGTAGGGGCCGGGATGAATGTCAACGCCATCGCCTACAGATATTGACCATCAATAGTCTGCCAGTTCCTTTGCTGCAGTGAAAATCTTTTCCATGTCCGGCAATATGGCGGCTTCAAGTATCCTGTTGAACCCCACCGGTGTAAAGATGGAGCCTACACGTTTTACAGGCGCATCAAGATATTCAAATCCTTCCTCCATGATCATGGAAACTATTTCGCCCCCGAATCCTCCAAACACTTTATCTTCATGCACCACAAGAACCCTGCTGGTCTTTTTCACCGACCTGAGCGCCGCTTCCTTATCCAAAGGTATCAGCGAGCGCAAATCGATAACCTCGGCTTCAATACCTGCTTCCGCAGCCAGTTTGCCGGCCGCTTTCAGACACATGTGGGTGGTGTTGCCGTAAGTGATCATGGTCAGATCTTTTCCCTGCCTGCGCACCCTGGCTTTTCCGAACGGCACTTCAAAATCATCAGGCACAACCGTCTCAGCCGCAGGATCATTGTACAGGGCTTTCGGCTCAAGAAAAAGGGTCGGTCCTCCGGAACGGATACTTGTCCTCAGCAGGCCTGCCGCATCATCTGCAAACGAAGGATAAACAACGCGGATACCCGGGAAGGTGGTCAGGGCGCCTTCGGTGGACTGTGAATGGTACAACCCCCCTCCGATGTATCCTCCCGATGCCAGCCTGATGGTAACATTGGGAGAGAATTGCCCGTTTGTACGCCAGTACTCATGCGTCATTTCTACAAACTGCTCCATGGCCGGCCAGAAGTAATCGGCAAACTCAGCCCCTTCGATCACTATTCTGATTTTATCGCTGAAGCGGCTCATCCCGTTGGCGGTGCCTACAATAAAATCCTCGGCTATCGGAGCATTGAACACCCGTTCATGCCCGAATTCCTGCTGCATACCCTTGGTCACATTAAACACGCCTCCCTTTTCCTTATAGGCCACATCCTGACCCCAGATATATGTGTCGGGATTATGCCTGAATTCCGCCTTCAATGTCTCATTCAGGGCTTTCACCAGTTTCATTTTCTCCCCTTTGGAATCGTCATGCAATCCTTCAGGATATAAAACAGGGCGGTAAGGTTCCGGTATCACAAAATCAAAAACAGAGGCGGGGTCAGGATCCGGCGCTTTAAGGGCCTTTTTATGGGCTGCCGACACCTCCTTTTTCACTTCCTCATCAATGGCAGACAGCTCTTCCTCCTTAAATCTTCCGGCAGCGACCAGAACCTTTCTGAATCTGAGCAGCGGGTCTGCCGCTTTTGTGCAATGGATCTCCGTGGCGTCCCTGTAAAGTTCTTGCCTGTCGGAGTTGGAATGTGATCCTATTCTGACCACACTCGCATGCACTATGGCCGGCATCTGATTCTCCGTCACCCACTTCCTGGCGGCCATCATCGTATTCACCGAATCAAACACATTCTTTCCGTCACAATAATAGATCTTCAGGTTTTTGAATCCGCTGAAATTTTCTGCTGCCCTGCGGTTGGCCGTCTGATCCTTTTTGGGTACGGAAATGCCATACCTGTTGTCCTGAAAAACAAAAATGACCGGCAACTTTTCCCTGCTGGCGCCATTGATGGCTTCGTAAACATATCCTTCAGATGTGGAAGATTCTCCCTGCGAGCTGATGGCCACACCCGTTGATTTATAGGTTTTTATCCCCCTTGCCACGCCCACCGCATGGAGGGTATGGTTGCCCGTTGCAGAGGAAACATTGTGTATATTCCATTCGGGCTTGGCAAAGTGGTTGGACATGTGACGGCCTGCGCCTGCCACGTCGGTGGCCTTTGAAATCCCGTTCAGGATGATCTCTTCTGCCGAAAGGCCCGCAGATATAACAGTGAGCATGTCGCGGTAATACGGGAAAAGATGGTCTGTTTCCCTGTCAAAAGCCTGCCCGATGGCCAGCTGTATCCCGTCGTGGCCTGCGCAGGGGGCGTGGTATGACCATCCCAGAGCCTGTTTCAGGTAATTGGGGGCCTTGTCGTCCAACACCCGCGCAAGCGCCATGAGCCTGTACCAGTTCTGCAAAATCTCTTTTGATGTTCCCTTAATAGTGAATTTCTTTTCTGAAGCCATAATTGCCTATTATTAAGATCGTGATGCAAAGTTACTTGTTTATTTTTATTGACTTTCCGGGGAGGCAAAGCTCAATATCCGCCCTTGTAAACGAAGCTTTGCTGTTAATGTTCTGAAAACCGGCTCCGGACCCACTTTTTAAGCGATGAGAGAAGTTTTATCCATCCATGATACATGTATAATATACTGACTTTTAAAAATTTTGCGAAAAAATGCTGATTTGAGTCAGTTATGCCGCAGTAAAAAGAAATTTCCCATCTGCAAACCCATTCAGCAGCGATATAACTACAAGTTCTGCCATCCGGGAATGGAAATCCGGATTTTTTTCAGCCCTTTTTCTCAGGTTGCGCCTGAAATCAATACGTAAAAAAGGATAATTGATATCCCCGCCAGCGCCCACTTGAGCCCTTTACTCTTTTTTGCATTTCCGACAACCAGGTCAACGCCCGAGTTTGTAATATAAAGTTCACGGTTGTCGATCAGGTACCTAACAGGGAAATACACCCTGCAGGGTACCGGCAACCCATCGGTTACAGCCGGTTTCCATGGCGGCATCATCTCCAGCACCCTCAGCATCTCCTTTTCTACCAGGGAGTTGTATGACTGATGAAATGCGATATCGGTAGTATTGCCATCTTCATCCACTATCAGTGTGACAACAAAAACATTTTCAATGGTTCCGGCTTCATTGGCAATGCCCGAGTTCACCCTGAAGTTTTCCATAATAAGCCGCCATATATCCTCTTCGCCCCCAGGAAATTGCGGCATGGAATCGACCATCGAATCAGTATAGACGGTATTGTAGATCATCCGGATATTTTCTTCATCCTGCTGTGAAAAAGCGATCGGCTGAATCCCAAAAAGGCACAGCAGTATAAAAAACCTGAACATCATGTTATTTCATTTATTTTGGTAAAGATAAAGAAATGCAACCTCAAAATCAAATATTTATTTTTGTCCCGGATCACTCAGGGGAAGGTATTCTTCCGGCATCCTGTCATCGAAGGCATGGTTCAGAGGGGTGATCATTTTATCATGCGCCAGGCTGAGGTCGAGTTCCACGAGGGTGACCTCATCGCTCTGCGGGGCAGCCATCGCTAAGGTTTCACCGGAAGGACCGGAGATAAAGGACCTCCCGCTGAAAGTGATGCCCCTTTCAGTGCCGGTGCGGTTTGCGGTCACCACAAAAACACGGTTGATCATGGCATGTACGGGTACGGCCTGTTGTGCAAAAGGCAAAACAAGATTAGAGGGATGGCATATCAGCTCTGCTCCCCGGAGGGCCACTATCCTCCAGGCCTCAGGGAACATCCAGTCGAAACAAATCAGCATAGCCGTTTTGCAGATCCCGATATCAAATACAGGAAAACCGAGGTTGCCCGGCCTGAAGATGTTCTTTTCATTCATAAAAAGATGCACTTTCCTGTATTTCCCGGCCAGGCCTCTGACCGGACATACCAGTACCGAGGTGTTGTAAAGGTCACGGCCTTCCTTTTCGGCCAATCCGGAAATGATAAAAACATCTCTCTTTCTGGACTGGGCAACGAGAAACTCCAGATAAACGCTCCTGCTCAGCTCCCGGGCAAGCGAAAAAGCATGGGCATAATCCCTGAAATTATAGCCCGTTTCGGGAAGTTCCGGTATTACAAGGATGTCGGCATTACCCATCCCATTAAGAAGAGCTTCTATTTTTTGTATGTTACCGGCCACATTACCCAGTTCCGGATTGAACTGCAGGAAGCCGGCCCTGATTATTCCGGTCATTGTCGCAGTATTTCAAATTCTCCGTTTTCCTTCAGTTTTATTATGGTTGAAGCCTTGGCCTTATTCAGTTTTTCGCGGTTTGTGGTGACCGCGTAATCCACGCTGTTCAATATTTCCTCCGGTATATCTTTGAAAACCAACGGGCTCCTTTCACCGGAAAGGTTGGCGGATGTTGAAGTGACCGGTTTGCCAAAGGCTTTCAGCAACTCTTTGCAAAACGGATCCCGGGTGACCCTGATGCCAACGGAACCGTCAGATGCAATGACACTCCTGGCGAGGTTTTTAGCCCCGGGGTACACCACTGTGGTGGGCGTGTCAAAACTTTTGAGCAGGTCCCATAAAATTTCGGGCACTTTTTTCACATACTGGCTGATCTTTTGTTCATCTTCCAAAAGGATGATGAAACTGCTCTTGCTCTTTAGCCTTCCCTTGATTTTGTGTACCTTCTGAACCGCCCTGTTGTTGGTGGCATCACAGCCTATCCCCCAGATCGTATCGGTGGGATACAGGATGACCCCCCCCTGGTGTAATACTTTCACTGCATTGAGGATATCTTCTTTCATACATGGATCCTCTTTAACAAATCTTCTTTACGAATGGTCAAAGCGCATTTAAAATGGCCCTCGGGACATTCCGGCCGGCCGTGGAGGCCGCAGGGTCTGCAATCCAGCTTTTCACCGGTTTCCACAATCACCGAATCATCAGACAAAGGCCCGAACCCGAACGAGGGCACAGTGGAACAGTAAACGGCTGTCACCGGTGCATTCATGGCAGAAGCCAGGTGCATCGGCGCCGAATCATTTACAAAATTCATCATTGCGTCCTTCATCAGTGCGGCAGTTTGAAGGAAGGTGAGCTTCCCTGCCAGATTGACACTGCTTCTGTGCAAGCCTTCCTTTATTATATCATTGCAAAATTCGTAATCATTTCCCGATCCTAAAAAAAATATTTTTGTATCATGTCCCACTTCTCTGACAAACTCCTTCCATTTCACCGGAGGGTATTGTTTTGTGAACCAAAGGCTGGCCGGTGCGATACATATATATTTATCTCTCTTATAGGCCTCAACGGCCATGAAATCATTGTCCCCGGGGTAAAGCTTCACCGGAAAACTTCCCGGCCCCGCAATGGATTCTATCAATCCAAGATTTCTTTCTGTTTCATGGATACCCCCGGAAAGGCCATGATCGCTCCTGATAGTGTAATAACCGGAAAAAGGATTTTTGGAAAAACCTGCCTTTATCCGCGCCCCCGAAAAGGCAGTGATAAATCCTGTTGAAAAAAACCGCTGGATATTGACAATCAGATCGTAATGTGTGACCCGGATTTTTTTATATAAACGGAAAAGGGCTTTGTATTTGCCCCGGCTCTTGTCCCATATCATCAATTCATGGATAAAGGGGTGACCGGTGAAAAGGGTTTCATTTCCCTTTTTCAGTAAAAAGTCGACAGAAGCTGACGGAAAGCGGTGATGCAGCTTTTCCACAACAGGGGTGGCCAAAATGACATCCCCTGCCGAAGCGGTTTGTATGATCAGGATTTTATGAATTTCAGAATGATCAGATATCAATGCCATAATCCCTCAGGGCTTCGTTTAAAGATGTTTTGAGGTCAGTGGAAGCTTTCCTTTTCCCGATGATAAGGGCGCAGGCCACATTGTATTTGCCGGCAGGGAAAAGTTTTTCAAACGATCCCGGGATCACTACCGAACGGGGAGGTATGTAACCTTTATGCTCAACAGGGCCGGAACCGCTTACATCAATGATTCTGGTCGATTGTGTGAGTACCACGTTTGCACCCAATACAGCCTCTCTCCCTACCCTCACGCCTTCCACCACTATCGACCTTGAGCCGATGAAGCATCCGTCCTCAATAATGACAGGGGAAGCCTGCACCGGTTCAAGCACGCCTCCGATGCCTGCGCCGCCGCTCAAATGTACATTCCTGCCTATTTGTGCGCATGATCCCACGGTGGCCCAGGTATCCACCATGCTGCCTTCATCCACATAAGCACCGATATTTACATAGGAAGGCATCATAATGACGCCTCTTGCCAGAAAAGAACCGTAACGCGCTATGGCATGGGGCACAACCCGTACGCCCAGCTTTTGATAATGACCCTTGAGCGGAATTTTGTCATGAAATTCCAGGGGGCCGGCTTCCGTGACCTCCATCTCCCGGATAAGAAAATAAAGAATGACCGCCATTTTCACCCATTCATTCACCACCCAGGTATTGTTTTCCGGACTTGCAACCCGCAATATGCCCCTGTCCAGCAAATCAATAACTTCCCTGACGGCCTGCCCTGATTCATCCTTCCTGAGTAGCGATCTGTCAAACCAGGTCTTTTCAATCACAGATTTTAATCTCTCATGCATATACCGGATCCAATTAAAACTTCAAATTTAGTCAATTTGGACAACCTGATACAACATTCAACCCTCACATTTCTGAAAGTTAACCAACTTCTTTATAATTTTGCCGTTTGGTATTCTGAATTATGATGGGAAGGATCATCGCCATCGACTATGGCACAAAACGTACCGGGCTGGCCGTAACGGACGGGCAGCAGATCATTGCCACTGCCCTGGATACAGTCAGGTCGGTGGATTTGCTCACATATCTTAAAAAGTATTGTGCTGAAGAAAATGTCGAATCTTTTGTGGTTGGGCTTCCCAAACAGATGAACAATACCGCTTCGGAAACTGTTAAATACGTCAGAACGTTTATTGGAAAACTTGAAAAAGAGTTCCCCGGGATGAAAGTGGATACGGAAGATGAGCGCTTCACTTCAAAAATAGCCTCACAGGCCATTCTGGCATCAGGCGCAAAAAAATCAAAAAGGCAGGACAAAAGCCTGGTTGACAAAGTGAGCGCAGTGCTGATCCTTCAGTCATACCTTGAGGGGCGTAAATTCAGATAATTTGATATAAAATGGTTTTACCTGTTGTAGCATACGGCCATCCGACACTGAGAAAAGTGTCGCAGGATATCGGCAAAGATTATCCGGGCCTGAAGGAACTGATCTCCGATATGTTTGAGACCATGTACACCACAAACGGTGTAGGCCTTGCCGCCCCTCAGATCAACCGTAACATCCGCATGTTCATTGTGGATGCTACCCCTTTTTCGGAAGACAATGAAAAGGCAAACGGGTTCAGGAAAGTGTTTATTAACCCCCGGATTATCGAAGAGAACGGGGAAGAATGGAAATTTAACGAGGGCTGCCTCAGTATCCCTGAAATCAGGGAAGATGTGATGAGGAAAAAAGAGATAAGAATCCAGTATTATGATGAAGATTTCCGCTTTATTGACGAAATGTATGACGATGTCCTTGCCAGGATCATCCAGCATGAATACGACCACCTGCAAGGCATTTTGTTTGTTGACAAGATAGCCTCCATCAGAAAAATCCTGATAAGGAAAAAACTGGACGACATATCCAAAGGAATTGTTAAACCGGGTTACAAGATGATTTATCCTCAAAGAAAAAAACAAGGACATAAAATACACCGCACATGAAAAAGTACACTTTAGGAACAATAACCGTTTTAATGGCCACATTGATGGTAATGTGCTCATCCCCAAAAAAAGAAATTACCGAACAAATTGAAACGCTGAGAGACAGCCTTTTCGGAATGGAAACAGGCAGGCTGAACATGAACACGGCCAACAACCTGATTTCGGCCTACATTAAATTTGCCGATGATTTTCCGGATGACACCCTTACTCCCGGATATCTTTTCAATGCCGGCGAAATGTGTATGAACCTTAACAAACCCCAGATGGCAATTCAGCTGTACGACCGGATTCTGAACACATATCCGGACTATGACCGGACGCCCCAAAGCCTTTTTCTGAAAGGTTATATCTATGAAAATCTCCTGAATGACCTTGAGAAAGCCAAAATAATCTACGAAGAATTTCTTGCCCGGTATCCTGATGACGATTTTGCCGACGATGCCGAAATGTCGATCAAAAACCTGGGCAAGTCCCCGGAGGAACTGATCAGGGAATTCGATGAGAAACAAAAACAGGAGGCAGAAAAAACAACAATCTGATCCGTGTGAAATAAATACTGATAAGATCCGTTCTAAATAACATACTGGTAATTTTTTTCATCCGAAAAGTGTTGTTCCCTTGTGTTCAGCACTTTTTGGTTTTTTATTGGGCTCCTTCATGATCCCCTGTCAAAATACCAAACTCACCCTTTTCTTCGATGCATTCCATCACTTTTTTCTTGAATTTCCAGCAGGTCATCTGGCGGCGGTCAAGTTCACGGGAAATTTCATAGCTTGAAATTTCAGGGTCATTACAAACCAGGTACACAATCCGGAATGCTTCTGCCAGGGGTATCCTGCAGTGGTGAAAAATGGTGTGCGCTGTCGCCGATTCTTCAGTTTTGCAACGCGTACATCTCCTTGATGCGGGTTTCCGCCCCTTGCAGTAATTGGTGTGTCCACACTTTCTGCAGACAAAGCCCCCTTTCCATTTCTCCTGTGCAATATATTCCAGGCAGTTTTCTTCACTGGTAAAGAAATTTTCCGGATTGATTATTCCGGGGAAAATTCTCCTTTTTATCTTCTTTTCCTCCATGTCATTATGTCAGATGGAATAATTTTTGATAAAAATACAAAAAAGTGATAATTAAGCGATATAATTCAGATTTTTTTTAATTTTGCATCTTCAAAAAAAAATAAATGAAACTTCAACAATTTTCCCTATTCATCCTGGCCACGATTGGAACATTGGTGGTTTATGGTCAGACTGCCGACGTAAAACCCGAGCATCTTACCGTGGAAACATTCAAAGAGAAAGTCTTTAATTACGAAAAAAATAATGAGGAATGGGTTTTCGAAGGAAAAAGACCCTGTGTTATAGATTTCTACGCCGACTGGTGCAAGCCCTGCAAGCTGATCGCCCCTATTATGGAGGAACTGGCGCAGGAATATGCAGGAAAGGTCGACATCTATAAAGTAAACACCGACCAGCAGAAAGAGCTTTCAGCCCTTTTCGGGATCCGCAGCATACCCTCTGTTCTTTTCTGCCCCATGGAAGGAAGGCCGCAGATGTCAACCGGCGCCTTAGCCAAACAAACCTTTAAGGATGTTATTGATGAATTTTTACTTGGAATAAAAAATGAGAATACAAATGAATAAGCGAATAACAGCCCTTTTATGGGCCTTTGCCCTTGCAGTGTTTATGACTGCCTGCAATTCTGCCGGCACAAAGGAAGTGAATGACAGCAAAACCGTTTCGAATGAAACCGCAGTAACTGAAAAATCCACTTCACCCGAAAAGTCTGCCTCTGAAGAGGATCTCAAACCTGAGATGCTGACCGCCGCCCTGTTTAAGGAAAAAGTCTGGGATTACGAAAACAATCCCGGGGCATGGGTGTACAAAGGGGAAATCCCCTGCGTGGTGGATTTCTATGCCGACTGGTGCAAACCGTGCAAAATTGTCGCGCCTATTATGGATGATCTGGCTGACTATTACAACGGGCGTGTAAAAATCTATAAAGTGAACACCGATGAGCAAAGGGAACTGGCAAGTGTTTTCCAGGTAAGAAGCATCCCTTCCATACTCTTTGCCCCTGCCACCGGCCAGCCTGCCATGCAACCCGGAGCGCTCTCAAGAGAGCAGTATATCGAGATCATTGATGAGTTTGTATTAGGCTTGAAAAAAGAAGAATCTAACAAATAAAATGGTATTATAAAATGGAACATTTAACAAAACAGACTTTCCTGGATAAGGTATTCAATTTTGAACAAAACAAGGATTGGAAGTTTGAAGGCGAATTGCCATGCCTCATCGACTTTTATGCCGATTGGTGCGGACCATGCAAAATGGTGGCCCCGGTGTTAGAGGAATTATCCAAAGAATATGAGGGAAAGATCAACATCTATAAGATTGATACTGAAAAAGAAATGGAACTGTCGGCTGCATTCGGCATCAGAAGCATACCTTCACTGTTGTTCTGCCCCAAAAACGGACAGCCGCAAATGGCCATGGGCGCCCTTCCCAAAGAGGCTCTTAAAAATGCAATTGATGAAGTGCTGCTGAACATACCTGTGAAAGCCTGACAGGCTTCAATCTGCAAAACAATGAGGCGCCGGATTTTTTTCTGACGCCTTTTTTATTTAATATTGAGCCGAAAAAAAAGGGCAATCAGCGTTATGGCTTACATCAGGATACTTCTTTCCACCGCTTATCTGGGACCGGTAACGTATTTCGCTGCCCTCTTCAGGAAAGAAACAGTATTCATTGATGCTGAAGAGCATTACATAAAACAAAGCTACCGTAACAGGTGCCTCATCCTCACGGCAAACGGAGTTCAAGCCCTGATCATACCCGTTGTTAAAACCTTCGGCAATCATACCAGGGTCAAAGATATACGGATTGATTATAACCAGAAATGGCAGCAGGTGCACTGGAATGCCATCTGCAGCGCTTATAATAAATCCCCTTTTTTCCTCTATTACAGGGACTTGTTTGAACCTTTCTATCACGGAAAAACCGAAAGCCTGCTTGAATATAATATGAACCTGACCCGCCTGGTCATGAAATCCCTCAGCATGGATAAACAACTCCTTTTCACACAGGATTATACGAAAGGAAATGAAAGCGGGGCCATGGACCTTCGTAATTCCATCCATCCAAAAATAATTCAAGGCTTTGCTTTGGAGAAACATGTTCAGGTCTTCAGTGACAGGTGGCCTTTTTATCCCGACCTGAGCATAATCGACCTGCTTTTTAATGAGGGCCCGCATGCAAAGGATTATCTAAAGAAAGCAGCCACAAAGTCAGATTTTTAGTATTTTTGCGCCCTTAAAAAACATTCAAACAGCAGCTGATTTATGAGCATCCCCAGCAAATACAACCCGGAAGCTACAGAGGACAAGTGGTATAAATTCTGGATGGACAATGGTTTTTTCAGAAGTGTTCCCGATGATAGGGAACCCTACTGCATTGTGATCCCCCCTCCCAACGTTACCGGGGTGCTGCACATGGGCCACATGCTGAACAACACCATTCAGGATGTGCTTGTCCGCCGCGCAAGGATGCTTGGCAAAAACACACTGTGGCTGCCCGGAACCGACCACGCTTCCATTGCCACCGAGGCCAAAGTGGTTGGAAAACTCAGGGAGATGGGCATTGAAAAGGCATCTCTGAGCAGGGACAAATTCCTGGAGTACGCCTGGGAATGGAAGGAAAAACACGGCGGCATTATCCTTGAACAATTAAAAAAACTGGGAGCCTCCTGCGACTGGCGCCGCACCCGTTTTACCATGGATGATGCTCTCTACGAATCGGTGATCGATGTTTTTGTGACACTCTTTGAAAAAGGACTTATTTACAGAGGGGTCAGAATGGTGAACTGGGATCCCAAAGCCCTCACGGCAGTATCTGATGAGGAGGTCATTTACAAGGAGCTGAATTCTAAATTATACTACCTGAGATATCGGGTTGAAGGATCGGATGACGAATGGATCACCATTGCCACCACAAGACCTGAAACCATTCTTGGCGATACTGCCGTTTGTGTTAACCCGGCCGACAAAAGGTTTAAAAACAAGGTCGGGAAAAGGGTGCTTGTCCCCCTGATCAACCGGTCCATCCCCCTGATTGAAGACGATTATGTGGACATGGAGTTCGGCACCGGCTGCCTGAAAATTACCCCTGCCCACGACATCAACGATTATGAAATAGGGATCAGGCATCAACTCGATTCCATTGACATTTTCAACGACGATGGAACCCTCAGTGAAAAAGCCCTGCTTTACACCGGAGAAGACCGGTTTATCGTAAGAGACAAAATCGTGACCGATCTCGAAAAAGCCGGAAACCTCGTAAAAACAGAGGATTATGTCAACAAAGTAGGATTCTCTGAAAGAACCGATGTTCCCATTGAGCCCAGGCTGTCACT
>JAFGME010000166.1 GCA_016927695.1 Bacteroidales bacterium | reverse complement strand
TGATTGTATTGAAATAAACAATGGTCAACGAACAGGCTGTCAATTTGGGAGGAAGAAAGGGCGCCATCCTCTGTTTTGACATATTCAAAAATGCAGTGTGAAAATTCTGCCGTTGCTCCGATATCCGCATTGTTCAGTTGTATCCCGTTCCACCCGGTATGGGTATGGTTGTAAAAACCGGTGGTATCGTAACAGGTGAAGGTTATGGGCCCCTGCTCTGTACCGATAACCTGAATGTTCTTGTTGAAAACAAGATTGTAATTTCCATAGAATTCGATGTAAGCGCCTTCGGTTGTAGAAAAAGCCAAACCGGAATCAAAGGTTATCGAAGACCCAATACCCAGGGTGTCATACGCGGCCAGGTCAATATCCGTATGGCCGCCGGTGAAATAATAGTTATCCAGTGTATCGAACCGGCTCTCGTAACATCCGATGTCAATGATATCAAAGGTATTGTCAAAAATCCGGGGATTGCCATCCATACAGATTTGGGGAAGCATCATTCCGGTGGTGTCGGGATTGCCGTCGTCAATGCCGGGCGAGTTGAACGCCGGTTGATACGGATGGCCGCCTGTCATGACAAACCTGGCAGGCCTTGAGATCACGCCATAATAAAGGCCGGTATAAAGGCTTCCCCCGCCGGGCCCCTGGATGGATTCCCTGCCTCCTTCCAGCACACAGTAACTGAAGCCCGGATCCGAAGGATCATCATTGATCCCGACATTGTCCCCGCCGTTGTCTGCCTCATTACCCGAAATGATACAGTTTACAAAGGCCGGGCTGCTGTAATCCAGGAATAAACCGCCTCCGTAATTGTCCGCATGGTTGCCCGTAATGGTATTGTTAGCTATGTCAGCAAATTCGCTATTATCCTTGAATACACACCCGCCGCCGTTTCCGGAGGCAATATTGTCCCTGATCAGGTTATTCACGATTACGGAATAGATTTCTTTACCATATAATCCTCCGCCATTTACCGCTTCGTTTTCAAATATGACGCAGTTTTTCAGCACGATTTCATTCGCCCATATTCCACCCCCGTTTCCCAGCGCTGTATTATGATGGATCAGGCAGTTTTCCAATGAAATTGCCCTCTGATATAGCACAGTAAAATTATCCGAACAGATACCTCCACCATGAGCTGAAGCGCTGTTGTAAGCTATTTCGCAATTCCTGAAAATGTTCTTGAATTTCTCTTCATCTTTACCTCCTGGTTCCTTCATTTCTCCTTCTTTGGCATCCCTTCCAAAACAAATTCCGCCGCCATTGCCATTCGTTACCGAATTATTTAGAATCCGGCAGGAATCTATGAAATCTGCTTTAAACACGTTAGTATTGGCAAAATTGATGTATAATCCGCCACCCCTGTTCAATGCCTTATTGGCGGTAATCAGGTTATGCTTAAATACAATGGACTTTTTGGAATATTGCCAAAAATAAACCGCTCCTCCTTTTTGCGCATAATTTTTACGAAATGTGCAATGGCTGATGTCGAGCTTTGTACTGTCGTTATCCGTATAAAAATTATTAAGGTACATAGCCCCTCCATTACCTGATGTTTTACCGTATTCGAAGATGCAGTAACGGAAGATGGTAGAATCATTTGACTGCTGGACGTTATCGTAAATAATGCGGTTCCAGCCCACGTGGGTATTGTTGTGAAATCCTGTGGTATCGGCCACGGTAAAAGTGATGGAATCCGATGCTGTTCCGCTCGCTGCAATGTTCCCTTTAACATCTATCTTATAATGTCCGTTCAACCTGACAACAGTTCCGGGTTCAATGACGAGGGTAACGCTATTGTCAACATAAACATCGCCCACGATGTTTACTGTGTCCGTCCAGGTGGTATCAGTAGTGATATGGCCTGCCACCTGAGCCTGAGCACTCGTTGCCAGAATCATTAGCCGGCATGCAAACAAAACTGTAATTAACTTTTTCATAATGCACAATCTGTTGATTTATAAATATTTGAATTCATTTTTTACCATCAGTTACAATATCCTCCACTTCAAATGAAGAAAACTCCTCTGGCGGCGCTTCAACCACTTCCAGCCTATTGATCCTGAAGAATGGGTTTCCAATGCTACAGAAGTCCAGGAATTTTTTTACTTCCTCTTCTGTGCCCGAAGCTGTTATCCCCACCGATTCACCGTTTTCGTAATAAACCCTGCCTTTTATTCCGCTCAAAACAGCCTTTTCTTTCAGGTAGTACCTGAAGCCTGTTTTGAATACCGATCCGGCAATATGAATTTTGTAGCAAGGCATGATGTAAAATTACCCTGCCGGTTTCCGGAAAACAAATTATTGAACTGCTTTCAGGCAAATAGTGCTGCCTGTACGTAAATTGTGGTTGTAATAAATTGTATATCAATTGATTGAAAGTAACAGAAAGTGGTTTGCAAATGGTCGTTTTGCAGATTTAATGAACCAACTGCTTTTGCGTAAAACTACCGCTTCTGCGTAAAAAATGAAGTGCAGTAAATTGAAAAACAAGTGGTTGTAAAATCAGGTTGCCGGGCGTGTTTCGATTTTCAATGCACGTTCCCTGAACTCATTCGGGGTCATACCTACCGTTTCTTTAAACCTTTTATGAAAATTGGAGTTGGATTTGAAGCCGGTCATTTCGCCGATTCCTTCAATGGAGAGATGTTTTAGCTGTGGGTTGTTCAGGTATTCGATGGCGGCGCGTAACCTGTATTTTAACAATAAGTCGTAGAAACCCATATTATACCTGTCGCGGATGAGTTTGGAAAGGTATGTGCGGTTGGTGTTCAGCTTTTTACAAAACTCATCCAGGCTCACGTCACTCCAGAGGTAGGGTTTTTCATCCACCATAAACTTTTCGAGCATCAAAGCAAGTTCAGGCGGCTGGTCAGAAGCGCCGGAGTGAATCATGATTTCACTTTCCGAGAGTTGTATTCGACAATTTTCTACCTGTTTTTCCAGGTTCATAGTCTTTAGGTTTTGCTCTACCAGTTTATTGTATGCCCTGCTCTTAAACCGGAACAAAACAACGAGAATCAAAAGAAGCATTGTTGAAATTAGCGCCACCAGAATCAGGTAGTTCTTCTGCATCCGATAGGCTTTGTTCTTATGCTCCTCTTCCCTGATTTTTTCTTCTTTCGCCTGAAGGTCGTATTTGGCCGACATTTCATTGATTTGCATCTGAATCCTGTCATGAAAAAACTGGTTCATTAGATTGCCGGCAACAATGTTATAGTCATACGCATTGCGGTAATCACCTTCACTCGCACAGATTTCTGAAAGAAGGCCGTAAATATAATGAAACAGATTCCTGTTGTTCTCCACATTACCCATTTCCAGCGCTCTGAACAGAATAGTTTTAGTATCATTCTTCTTTCCCATGTTGTAATACACCCGTGCCATGTTAATGTATGTATTGATGGCCTGCGGATACTTTTTGATCATCAG
>JAFGME010000165.1 GCA_016927695.1 Bacteroidales bacterium | reverse complement strand
AATTGAACTGGCTCCGTTTTTCATCGCTTTTTCAATCACTTGTTTTGGATAAACAGGAGTTTTGTCAGACAGCCCTTTTGAAATCAGGTTTTCTTTTATTATAGCCTGTTTGCTGTCAAGCGAAATCATCCAGAATTCCTCGTTCGGCTGAAATCCAAGTTTTACTTTACAGTAGCTGATTAGTTCTTCTTTTGACTGTGTAACCGGTAATTGCTCTGCTTGCTGCTTATAATAGAGCAGAGAAACCTCTTTAATGAATTTACGAAGTGCAAGAGCTTTATCTTTGAAAAAAGGAATCTGACTTAATTCTTTTTCATCGGTATCAAAAAAACCTTTAACAGTACCAAATTTATCAATTGCTTCTTTTGCTGCCGGTTTGACATCTTTTTGAGGTATAACAAATGTGAGAAATAACTCAATGATTTCATAGGGTTGTAAACCGCTTATTCCTTGCTGAATAAAACGGTTTCTTAATCGACTACGGTGATCAATGTAATGAGGTTTATCTATGTTGCTTTTTTCTTTCATAAATTAATCTTCAAAACGCAAATTACCAATATCTATAATTCAAGTAGTTAACTAAACTACGATACTTA
Organism: Bacteroidales bacterium; assembly: GCA_016927695.1. Classification (GTDB taxonomy): domain Bacteria; phylum Bacteroidota; class Bacteroidia; order Bacteroidales; family JAFGHD01; genus JAFGHD01. Next base: position 6,333 of record JAFGME010000165.1, on the reverse strand, counting down.
GCTTCAAAAATAATTGGTTTCAGCAACTTTTGAGGTGTAATTACATTGTATTTCTCAGGGGCTTTAAGTTGTGTTTTCCATGCTTCTTCGATTCCCGATTGTATCATATCAGGTGCCGGAACCTGATAACGAAGATTCAAATTATTTTCTGGAATTATATCCAAATGCAACCAATCATCGGCTTTTAATTCATTTGCTTTATTTTTTGTCATTTGCCATGCTAACAAGGTTTGTCGCATGATTTGGTAAAACGGTTCGTAATATAAATTGTCAATACTAACAATCCTTTTTATCGGCGAATCCTCGTCATCAATCAGGGCATCATACCTGTTTTTTCTTGTTGCTCCGCTTGATCCTTCTGACTTATCAGATTTTGAATAAAGCTCGGTGTATTTCCATTCAATAAGAACTTGTATTTTCTTGCCGTTTATTAGATTTCCCGTCATCATCGCATCCACCGAAGTGCACTTAGCTCCACGTGTTTGCTCTTTACCTTCTGCAACTTCTCCAAGATAACTTTGTTTGCTTACCACTTCAAAACCGATGTAACCATTTTCAAAGTCAGGGCCAACCTCTACGAAGTCAGGATTTAGATTTTGCAAAACTTTTAAAGCAGCATCTTTATCATTTCTGAGAAAGAACAAATGATTTACACAAGAAACCTGTGAAGACAAAAGATGACCGGAAGGTTGGTCACTACCAGGCCACCATACTATTTTATTATCGGCAAAATATTTAATAGCTTCTTTCCGGATTTTTGTCCATAGATTTTTCTCTGCATCAAACAAAACAAAAGAATATTTTACTTTTAGATGCTCACCATTGCCGGGGTCTTTGAAGAATTCATCTCTGATTCTTAGGGCTTTTTCGCGTTCGGATTCTCTGTAATTCATAATTGTTTAATCTCAATCTTAAGTGTATGTCGGCTAGATTGCACTTTTGACATCCCGAAAACTTTCGGGATCGGGTTATTTGTCTGAATGTTTCGGTTTTCATTCCAGGTTTAATATTCCATTTTCAATGTCAATTTTTTGTGTCGTTGTCTTTTTTCCGCTTCTGACTAATGTTTGGCGGTATGAAAAGTTGCCGATTGCGGGCGCTTCTATCCGGTTACATAAAAGTTGAAGCGAGCTACAACCCTTGAATAATTTACTGTCCCGGCAATTATTAATACCGCGTGTTGTGCCATCGTACTTTATTCTAATCATCATTGGGGGTTGAATGTTCCATTCTAGCCGTTTCTGGTATAATTTCTTCATTTAATCTAATCAAAAGGCTCTTTGGGTAAAGCTGATAAATTTTTGATGTATCGTTCATTATTATAAGGTTTCCTGTATTTCATGACATCAAATAATTCAACGGCTAAACATTGTCCTATCATTTGTCTGGTTTGAAAATCATCAAATCCTTGTTTTCGCAATCTGTCAAAGGTCAACTTAGTCTCAGCAGGATCATTATCCCTGAGTTGATTCTTTATTATTTCGAAAATCTGTTCTCTTAATTTATCATTTGTTGCCATAGTTACAAGGTTTCGCTAATATGCGACACAATTTACTTATCCCCTCACCACAGATCCTCTGATCCGTTCATCTCAATGCGGATGACAAGCTTTGCATTACCTTTTTTTTCTCAGCCCTGCAGGCAACTATCTGGCTGCAATGGCCTCAATTTCAATCATCACATCCAGAGGCAGCCGGGCAACCTGAAAGGCAGCCCGTGCCGGCGGTTGAGCGGTGAAAAATCCGGCGTATATTTCGTTCATTTCTTTGAAGTTGTTCATGTCAGACAGCAGGCAGGTGGTTTTGACCACATGTTCCGTCCCGTAACCTGCTTCAGTGAGTATGCCTTTGATGTTTTTCAGCACCTGGGTAACCTGTGCGGCAAAATCCCCTTCCACCACTTTTCCCGTTGCAGGATTGATGGGTATCTGACCCGAAATATACAAAAACCCGCTTGCTTCCACAGCCTGACTGTAAGGCCCGATGGCGGCCGGCGCATTGCCGGTTTTAATGATCTTTTTCATAACCTGTGTTTTTTTGTTCTGTTTTAAAGATGATTTTTTATTAATTTTTCACGCCTAAATTATGCATTTTTTCTGACCTCCTGGTTTTTATCCCCGGGGCAGAAACCGGAATGAGCCGGTTGCCCTGTTCACCGGTTATTCCACCTTCATGTGTCTTTTTCTGAAAGCCCAGGCGCCCAGGAGGAAGTATATCAATGTGAGAATCAGCAGGGCAATTATTTCCGGAAGGATATCCACCGTATCCATACCCATGACAAAGGTTTTGTTCAGGGCTGAGATGGCGTGGGTGGGCGACATGATGCCCTGAATGGTCACAGGGTATCCGCCCAGGCTGAATAGTTCCGCCCCCTTCATCGGGAAAGCGGCGCCGGTGAAAAACATGAAAAGAAACATGGGGAAATTCCCGATCACTAACACTTCGTTTGCCGAACGGGTAAATGCCGCTATCAGCAGACTGAAAGCGATGATCGAAATGCTGGTGAGGGTTCCGATCAGCAGCAGGTTCCATAATGAACCTGTGTAGCTGAATCCCATGGCAACGGCAGTGGCAAGGGTCAGCAACAGGGCCGAAATGCCGGTAAGGATCTGAACAAAGCTTGTCCCTGCAAGAAATTCAATGGTCCTCATGTGCGACAGCTTTAACCTGAGGATGGTCTTGTTCTCCACCTCGCCTACGATGGCAATGCTGGCCGTGAACATCAGCATGATGAGCGATATCACCAGGAGTCCCGGCACCCAGAGGTCAAACTCATCTATGTCGCCGGAATGTCCGATGCTCTCTTCTTTAAGGGTCAGCGGGCTTTTGATCCGGATTGCCCCGGTGATATACCGGTTTACGATCTCAAACGCCCAGACGGCGCTGATCATGTAATTATATGAAGTCAGGTCTCCCAGCAATGTGATTTCGGGGGAAGGGGAGTCCGGCCCGGAGCTGAGGGCATTTATCTTTTCGGAAAAGTCTTCCGGAAGAATCAGAAGGAGATCGGCCTTTTTGTTTTTGATGATCTCTGTGGCTTCTTCCTCTGAAACGGCTGATATCATACTCACCGGAACGCTCAGGGTATCCTTAATGGTTTCGTTGAACAGGTTGATGAGAAAAGCCCCGTGATTGAATTGCCCGGCGTGGGTTTTGGCGCCCCTGTCATGGTTCAGGACAAGGATCTCATAATGCTGCTGTGTGCTTTCGTTGATTAGGTAATATACAAATACAAAGAAAGGCGCCAGGATGAGTGTGAGCGCCAGCATCCAGAAATTCCTGAGCTGCTCCCTGAAGCTTTTGATGATGATGCTTTTCAGTTTCATTGCCTGAGTTTTTTACCGGTGAGATGAATGAAAACGTCTTCCAGTGTGTTTTCCCGCAGTCTGATTTCCCGGATCACCAGGTTGTTCCCTTTGATGATCTCAGTGATGGAGGGTATCATCGCGATAATGTGGTTTGCCTTCAGCATCAAACTCATTCCTGTAACCATCACCTGCCTGCAGATAGCTGACAGATCGGATTCTGTCTTTTTCAGGGCCTCCTCCGGCGCCTCTTCGATCACTATTTCAAGTACATCGCCTGTTCCGATTGACTTTTTAAGATTCGCCGGTGTATCCAGCATCAGCAGTTTTCCTTTGTCGATGATCGCCACACGGTCGGCAAGCCGGTCGGCTTCGTCCATATTGTGTGTGGTAAGCAGTATGGTTTTTTCCCTGGCTAATAACCGGATGAATTCCCTCACCAATATCCTGCTCTGTGGGTCAAGGCCTGCTTCCGGCTCGTCCAACACCACAATGGACGGGTCATGCACCAGCGCCAGGCAGATGCTCAGCCTTCTTTTCATGCCGCCCGACAGCCGGCTTGCCAGGGTGTTTCTCTTCTCTGCCAGTCCCAATAAATCCAGGAGCATATCGGTTCTTTCCCTGCTTTTTTTTGCTGACAATTCATACATTTCACCGATAAACAGGAGCTGTTCGCGGCAGGTCAGTCTGGGCCAGAAGATGTTTTCCTGGGGGCAGATGCCTATCATTCCCCTGATTTTCCTGTTGTCCCGGAGTTTCTGCCCGAAAATTTCCACCTCGCCGGAAGTGGCAGGGGAGAGGCCGCAGATCATATTGATGGAGGTGGTTTTCCCGGCCCCGTTGGGCCCTAAAAAACCGAATATCTCATCCTTATTGATTTCGAAATTAAGACTGTCAACAGCCCTGAATTTCCCGAAATCCCTGGTGAGGTTCCGGGCTGAAATGGCCGGACTGTTAAAGGATGTGGCGCTCATGGTGATCATTTTATACCGGTGTAAAAATAGAATATTATTGCGTAGCGGTATCATAATAAATGATGATTTATCCGTATTTTTTTATCCTTTTTCCCTCTAAATTGATTAATTTAGCAGTGGAATGTGGAATGATATGAATATAACATAAATTAATAAGACATGAAAAAGCTAATTTTAGCCCTTGTTTTCAGTCTGCCCGTGCTTTTTTTATGTGGTCAGACTTATAAATTTCTCTACCTGACCGACCTGGATGCCGGAAAGGTCAGATTTGTGAAACCCGATGAACCGGCCACCCTGTTCAATTTTGTTTTGGGAGGATTGCATACCCCCTACGGTATTGCCGCAGATGTTCCTGAAAACCAGGTTTTTGTCAGCGATACCAACGGACGGATCATCCGTTATGACCTGGTGGGAACCCATTCGGATACCATTCTCGATGATACCAATCCGGTACTGGGAATCCCTTACGGATTGATGTTTCATGACGGCAAAATCTACTGGGGTCGCGAAGGGGGAATAGGACGATGTAATCCTGACGGCTCCGGTGCAGAACTATGGCTCGAAACCCAGTTGACCTCCCCGCCCGAAATGCCCCTGTGCCTTGCCTACAACCCCGATGACGGTAAAATATACTTTACCAACGATAAAAGCTCTTACTCCGGCGGCATCTGGAGACTCAATGCCGACGGATCGGGTCTTGAAGAGATTGTTCCCGGAACCGACGGGGGAGCCATTGTTGTTGACACGGCCCACAATTACATTTTTTATGCCGACAGGCTGAAAGGCATCTGCAGGAACAACTACGACGGAACGGATGAATTGGTCATTGACGCCTCATATATGGATGCAGTCGTATGGGGAATGGCTGTTGACCCGGAGATATCCAGGTTGTACTGGACCGATAAATATGATGATAAGATACTGCAGTCAAACCTAGACGGAACAGGAAAAACCGACCTGGTAACAGGCGTGGATGCCCATGCGCTCATACTGGTTGATCTGAGCCCTTCGGCGATTGTGAATAATCCGGTCCGCAGAATCCTCGTGTATCCCAACCCTGTTACAGATGTACTCCGTTTTGAAGCAGATGCAGGTGTTGAAAAAGTGGTGGTTTCCAATGCCCTGGGCAGGGTGGTGATGGAAAAGGAAACAGGCGGCTTTTGCCGGGCTTCACTGGATGTTTCCGCTTTGCCTGAAGGATTGTATTTTCTGACCGGATACTTCTCCTCAGGAAGGGTCTTTACCTCCAGGTTCCTCAGGGAATAACCTGCGGACAGGATATCATTACGTGGCAGCCGTTGACGCAATAACTGCCGGTATAACAACGGCCACCATGATGGCGGCCTGCATGGCTTCAATGGCTTTCTTAGCCGCTTCACCCACATGTTCGCCTTCCGTGATTTTCTTTATCCGTTCTTTCCGTGATCTCAACTCCTTTTTGTCGAAGTTGGCCTTCAGCAGGCCGGTGGCGTTGGCAATGGAGATCAAAACAACCGTTCGCGGGCTGACTTCTTTTTCATCCGAAAAGATAGCTCTGTGCAGCCTTTTGATGAGTTCCTGCTCCGGTTTGGGGTTGATCTCCGGGTATTTCTTTTGCCTGAAGAAGAACAACACCCTGCTCTCTTCCAGCTTGAGTATGCCCTTCCGGCAAAGTTGCAATGCCGCTTTGTTTTTTAGTCCTGAAGTTTCCGACACCCTTCTGACCCAGGTTTCCAGGGTGGCCCTGCGCCGCGCATTACGGATTTTTTCCAGGGAGTCATTCAGGATGCTGTCACTAAGCGGCTTGGATGTCGCCGCCTCTACGAATTTCCGTTTACCGGTTCCGGTCAGTGTTATTTTTTCATCAAGCAGCAATTCAGCCATAATGGCGCCTGCCAGGGCAAATTTGTACTGGGTCGAATAAAAGACGGTACCCTCTTTATCCCGTAATGCAAGCAGGAGAATTTCCTCATAAAGGTGGTGTGCGTTATCCATTTTTATTGCAGTAAGTAAATTAATCCGTTAATAAGAAACAAAATTAGCATTTTTATAATGATATCCGACCGTAGGGAGTTT
>JAFGME010000164.1 GCA_016927695.1 Bacteroidales bacterium | reverse complement strand
TCGGGAAATATCAACGGAGATTTTGAAGCAGATATCATCTTTGCAAATCATAATTCCAAGATCTGGGGTTATTCAACGCATTTGGGCAGTTATCATTTCTCCCCTCCTTCCATACATACCATACCATACAGTCCAACAGATATCAAAAGTGGTTTTTTGAATGATGATGAGTATGAAGATGTGGTCATCGGTGGAGCCGACCTTTCTGTCATCCTCAGCCAGGATGCTGAATTTCTAACACTTACTTTTGACGAAGGAGCGATGGATATCGAGATATCCGACCTGGACAATGACGGTGATAACGACATTATAGGCTTTAACAACCTCTATTTCAGCACCCAGGTTTTGTTTTATGAAAACTCTGGCAACAGCGATTTCTTTGTCCACACGCCATGGGATTTCACCCCGGGGTGCTATCATCTTTCCGTTTCGGATTTCAATAACGATTCCTTGCCGGATCTCTTCTACCATTCGAACAATGACGTCGAAATGTACCTGTTCTACAATCTGGGAAACTTTGTTTTTGAAGAACCTGTTTCCCTTTCGTTTGCAAATTACGGTGAATCGATGCGCTTTTCATCCAGTGCGGATTTTGACGGTAACGGTTATAACGACCTGGTTATTATTAGAAGTCATGGAGCACCTCTGCCCGTAGGAAATGTAAGCATCCTTTATAATGACGGAAACGGTAATTTTCTGGTTGATCCCATCACATTTATATCCACGAATACTGCAATGGAGGTGGGATTGGCCTGCAATCCCAATCCCTTCATCCAGGTCGCGTTAATTTCATTCCGTATTCCGGATGAAGCCTTCGCCCAATTAAATATATTTGATCTATCAGGCAGGCTTGTCATCAATTTGGCAGACCAGAATCTAAAGACCGGCGATCATGAGTTTTTATGGTATGGTAAAGATTTTAAAGGAAAGGAGGTACCTTCAGGTATTTATTTAGCTCTTCTACTACTCTCAAGACCAGATGACCCCGTGTCAGAATATAGCAAGCATGCGACCCGCATCATTCTGGTGAAATAAACAGATTGTTTAACAGAGCTATTACCGGACAACCGGTTCAGGGGAGAAAGCCGCTTCCAGTATTGCGTTCCCATAGCGGCTACTCCCCTTGTCCCCGGTAATAGCCACAAAATTACGAAATTATGAAAAAACTTTATCAAATTCCAATTTTTTTTGTGGCATTTCTAATGACAGGTTCAGGTACTGCACAAGTTACAAGAAACGAAGCCATCAATCTCGTGATAAACAACATTTTATCAGGAGAAATCGGAACTGTCAACGTCTATGCTTCCTACAATACAATTCTTGACACTGGGCATATAGCCAAGGACGATTACATTTCGTTTATTACTTGTCCCTATCCTTCAAGCTGGGTTTTTTTCGTAGATGATATGCCCCCTGCTAAGTGGTTCCATCCTTGCCGATATATTTTTGTAAATTCAACCACTGGCCAGTACCAGATTATTTTCGATCAAATATATCCCGTCGGGTTACAGAATGACTATGAATTAATTTCTCATTTAACTGTCCCCCAACCGGATACATCAGATTTTGCAGGTCAGCCCTTTTCAGAGACAGCGACACCCAATGAACATCTTTATGCAGTGTTAATCACTGGTTATGATACTAAAGAACAGTGGAATGATATTTGTGCCATATACAACACACTGATCAATGTTTACGGATATCAAAAGGACAATATCTTTGTTCATTACCGATTCGGGTTCAGCACGTATATTTATGGGGATGATTTAGATGGCGGTGAACCATCAGACGATATCGATTACTCATCCCATCATGACAGTATACACAACACATTTAAATACCTCTCCGGTGAATTGACCGGAAGTAATGAAATACCGGAATTGGGCCATTCTGATCTGCTACTTGTCTGGATCGAGGGGCACGGAACCGGCGATTTAATGGGATCATCCAGCGTGGTTGTGCCTGGCGGGCCCCTTATTGATACCGAACTTGCCGACTGGACAGATGGCATTGACTGCGGACAGATGATCTTTTATATTTCTACATGTAATAGTGGTGGTTTTATTGATGATTTATCCAATGTTGCATCAGCTGATTGTAGGAACCGTGAGGTACATACTGCTTGTGACTATGATGAATACTCTGTTGCAGAGGTCTGGGTCACCTATAATGACACCATCCCCCCTCAAATATGGAACGTCAGTTTCCAGGAGAATCCATTTTACTGGAATGCCGCAGCAAGAGGTTTTTTTCCTGATTTTCAGGAACCTTGGTTAAATATTGAACAATATCCGGTCGGAGAATTCCCTTTATATTGCTATATCCCAAATCATTCGGGCAACTGGAATCCCGATACGAATGGGGATAGCTTCATTACAATGGGGGAAGCGTTTACATACTCCAACTGGATGGATACATGGACTCCCTTTGGAGTATTTGAACCTTGGGATAACTTACCCCATCATGTTTATAATCCTCCCCAACCGTTTTATGAGATCGGATTTGAGGAAGATTTGCTGAAATTAGACGGTATTGCAGGATATGTCCTAACGCCCACCACAATTGACGGAAATTTTGTAATCGGAGGAGAACTGATTTTTAATGCCTTCCCCCAAGGTCAGCAGTTCGAGTTTCAAGAAAATTCAGAACTTCATATAATCAATCCTCAGGGACAAATTTCTGTTCTCCAGAATTCCACGGTAGTAATGGGAAATGAAATGATGATTTCAGGCTACTATCCGGGGAACCATATTACCATCACAGGAAACATACAATTCGGTGCCGGCTTAAGGTTTCATGCAATAGAGGATACAGAATTAAATCTCATCATTAACAACCCATATTTAAACACAACAATCACGGATGCAATATTTGAAAGGGCAGTTATTAAAAGCTCACAAAACCAACTTATTCTTGCAGAATGCAGCTTTGCTTTCTCCGGTGGTGTGGAGTTCACTAACGGACGTTTGATTGCAGATCATTGCACATTCGACTGGGCTACCGTCAGAGCCGTAAATGCCTATGAAGACGGAACCCATATAACTTTACGGAACGGCTGCAACTTCACAAATTCAGCTGAAGCCATATACATTGAAAACTATCCGGCCTATACGATTGAAAATTGCACTATCAACAACTGTGGCACTGCAATCGGACTATTCTACCAGGCAGGATATAACGGAACCTGTTCGGTTTATCGGAATTACATACACGGAAACAGCTACGGTATCAGTATATATAATGCACATGCCGACATTAGGATGAACCAGATCGCTGACAATGCTTTCGGATTACGCTGCATGAACCAGAGCAACGTAAAGGTGGAAGGCAACAGGTATGCCGTCTATGTGGATGAAACCCAGCAGATCGTCAACAACGATTACCAGGAAGTGTATGCCACCATGGGCAGTTTTCCATACATGTTCAAAGCCAACGCAATAGTGGACGAGGACAATCCGGACCCGATGGTGGTATATACCGGGGAAGATATGCAGGATGTTGAAAACAACTACTGGGGCGAGTACTTCCAGCCCGGGCAGGATCTGTCGCCCGTGGAAGCCTTTGATTACACCCCTCAATGGTATCTGATTCCCTACGGCGGGGGCGGCGACGGTGATGAGATGCTCTACGAGAGCGCCCGGCAGAAGGCAGATACGGGGGATTACACCGGGGCCGAAAGCGACTATCGTACCCTCGTCACGCAGTATCCGCAGTCCGTTTATGCCCAGGCCTCCATGAAAAAGCTTTACTCCCTTGAAAAGGATGCAGGCAATGACTATACAGAGCTGAAGAACTGGTATGCCACCCACCCGGCGATCACCTCCGATCCCGATCTGTCGCGTCTGGGCGGCTTCCTGGCCAACTTCTGCGACATCGCCCTGGAACGCTGGCCGGAGGCCATCGCATGGTTCGAAAACGTGATCGCCCAGCCGTCTTCCTTCGAGGACAGCCTCTTCGCCATCATCGACCTGGGCTATACCTATATGCTGATGCAGCAAAGCGGATATAAATCGGCCTGCACCGGAACCATGCCGCAGTATAAATTTTCATCGGTAACGGAATACGAATCCAACAGAAACTATCTTCTCTCGTTGCTGGGAGTAAACACTTCCAAAGACGTCACACCGCCGCAGGCATTGCAGGCTGATGGGGAAATCCTCAATATCGCACCCAATCCGGCAAAGGGACAGACCGTGGTACAATACCGGATCGGGGAACAGGGCCGTATGGTCATGTGTCTGATGGATTATACGGGCAGGGAGACAGGTGTTTTTGACCAGGGCGTTGTCCAGCCGGGAATCCACCAAGTCAAAATCAGCACCCTTGACTTGCAGACAGGAATCTATCTCTGCTGTCTGCGGGTCAACGGACATACGGTGCATTGCACAAAGCTGGCCGTGGCGGGGAAATGACCCGGAATAAAAACAGGTCGATAATCGTATCTGAAACAGATGGTTAAAATACAGAATTGCCATCTTAACCAGCAGAAGAATTCAGAATTCAGGATTCAGAAGCCTGGCTGCCGGTATACCCGACGAAGGAGGGCAGGCAGGTCAGAATGAATGGCTTTGACCCCTCTCAGCTACGGGGGGTGGATTTGGGATGCTTCCGGGGAAGTTGGCTGTTTTTTTCGCCACGAATGCACTGATTGAAGACGAATTCATTAGTTTTTCATTCGTGAATTCGTGGCTGGTATTTGAAGTGCCCTGTC
>JAFGME010000163.1 GCA_016927695.1 Bacteroidales bacterium | reverse complement strand
GTCAGGATGGTTCATTTATCCTGTGTTCCGGTTCAAAAGATCAGTCCGTTACTTCAGTGATTTTTTGAAATTTTTAAAAAAATTAAAAAAAATATTTTCTTTTAATAATAATTAACTAATTTTGTAGTTATAAAACTATAATATTAGTTTAATGAAAACGCTCACACAGGCAGAAGAACAGGTAATGCAGGTTTTATGGAAGATAGGGAAAGGATTTGTCAACGACATCCTGGAGCATTTCCCGGAACCAAAGCCTGCCTACAACACGGTTTCCACCATTGTGCGGATACTGGAAAAGAAAGGTTTTGCCGGTCATAACGCTTTCGGGAAAACTCATGAGTATTTCCCTTTGGTTTCGCGCAAGGAGTACTCGGGAAAATTTTTAAAACGTTTTATCAGCAGCTATTTCAATAATTCCTACCAGGCGCTTGGCTCATTCCTTGCGAAGGACGATAACATCAGCCTTCAGGACCTGGAAGGGATCAAGCGGATGATAGAAGAAGAGATCAAAAAGCAAAAAAAGGACAAATGAACGATTTAGCGCATTTTTTATGGGTTTCCGCAGGCAGCATGGCCATACTGTACGCTATTTACTTTTTCTTTCTGAAAAAAGAGACTTTTTTCACCCTGAACAGGGTTTACCTTTTGCTTTCGGTAGCATTTTCAATGATCATCCCCTGGGCCGGGTTCCGGGGATTTTCTATCAGTGAAGACGGCCCGTCTGGCGCCATCGTCCTGCTCGACACCCTCCAGGTAGGCCTTCAGAATTTTGATAACGGCATCCAAAATACGGTGGTTGAAAAAATCAGGCCGGCAGTTTATCTGTACCTTGCCGGAGCCGGACTTTTCACCCTGAAGTTCATCTGGCAGACAGCCGTTGCGTTTCGTCTCATTGCTTCCGAAAAATACAAACCTTACTGCTATAACGGAACACACTGCCGCCTGGTTTTTACATCGGGGGTCAACAGCCCTTTTTCCATATTCAGCTATATTATCCTGCCTGAAAACCTGAAAGGCTCTGCGGGGCTGAACGATATCCTCAGTCACGAAATATCGCACATCCGGAAAGGGCACACTTTTGACCTGATTTTTCTTGAACTTACCGGCATTGTTCATTGGTTCAATCCCATGATGTGGCTCTATAAAACCTCTTTAAAGGACACTCATGAATACCAGGCCGACCGGCAGGTTCTTTCGGAAGGAACCGGCCTCACAGGATATCAGAAGTTACTCCTTGAACAGATAACCGGAACCCGTTACGGGTCACTGGCAAATAATTTCAATCAATCCATTAAAAAACGTATTACAATGATGAAAAGAACACGTTCAACCACAAAAGCGATGGTGAAAGCTGCTTTGCTTTTGCCCCTCATCCTTCTTGTTCCGTTTTTCATTTCCTGTTCCTCTGCACAGGAAGACCAGAAAGACATGGAATCAACCGTCGAAAAAGGTATGAAGGATCTACAATCAGAAACCGTTGCGGCTGAAGTTAATAATGCAGCTACGGAGGCCAACGCTGATGATGCAGCCAAAGAGGCTGTTTATGATGCCGTTCCTGTGATGCCACAATTTCCGGGGGGCGAACAGGCCAGGCTCAGGTACTTTGCCGAAAACATAAAATATCCTCAAAAAGCCAAAACAAATGGCACACAGGGAACCGTTTTCGTCAGCTTTGTTGTAGGTAAAGACGGGAGCATCAGCGACATTGAACTGGTCCGTGGCATAGGCGACGGCTGCGATGAGGAAACCATAAGGGTTGTTTCTGAAATGCCCAAATGGGTGCCCGGCAAAAACGACGATGGGGAAGTTGTTAAAGTAAAGTTCGCTCTTCCGGTGAAGTTCAAACTGGGCTAAAGATATATACCGCTACAGGGCGATTTAAGAACGGGGCGTTTGTTTGGGCTTGCTCTGATTTCGCCTGAGCAGGAAGTAAACACCTGCAAGCACGAAAGGAATGCTGAGTAGCTGCCCCATGTTGAGCGCCATGCCGGCTTCAAAACCTACCTGTGGCTCCTTCACAAACTCTATCAGGAACCTTACAGAAAAAAGAAGGGTCAGGAACCATCCGAAAAGCATCCCTTCTTTTATTTTTTGCCAGCCTTTAAGATAGACAACATATAAAATCAGAAAGATGATGAAATAGGATAAACCCTCGTATATCTGGGTGGGATGTTTCGCGGTTGTTTCCCCTGCTCTGACAAACATAAAACCCCAGGGCAGGCTTGTTTCAACGCCATAGATTTCCGAATTCATCAGGTTACCGGTTCGGATAAACAATCCCGACAGGGCCACCACGATCACGATCCTGTCCAAAGTCCACAAAAGGGATTTCCGGTTTCTTTTTGCAAAGTAGTAGAGCGAAATAACAATCCCAATGGCGGCGCCATGGCTTGCCAGTCCACCCTCCCATATTTCTAAAATTTTCAGAGGATTGCTAAGATAATAACCGGGTTCGTAAAAGAAACAATGTCCCAGGCGGGCTCCGGCCACCGTTCCGATCACCATATAGGTTGTCAGCCTGTCAAGCAATTTTATGGGAATGCCTTCGCGTTTGAACATGTCTCCCACAATGATGTACCCGGCAACAAATGCCAGGGCGAACAGCAAACCGTACCATCTTACCGACAAAGGCCCGAGTGAAATGATCTCAGGATTGACATTCCAGATTATGTAGTTTAAGAACATGCAGTACAATTTGCAGTAAAAATACAAAGAATCATGTTTGCGGGCGGCAGATTTTTATAAGATGGCCAATCCTCTCCCTGAGAAGTCCGAAATCATTGGACCTGACTCCGTGCGGAAGTTCCGTGATTTCATCCGTTTGAAGGGATTCCAGGTTCAGGTTTTCCTGCCTGTAAGTGACGAAACCCCCCTTTTGAGAAAGATGCACTGCCAGGTATTCCTGCTCCGTTTGTCCGGGTGTGGGCACAACCACGGCCCTTTTCCCCAATGCGGCAAGATCCATGAGGGTGGAATAACCCGGCCTGCAAACGATCAGCCTTGCTCTTTCCAAATATTTACTCAAGGTGGCCGTGTCAAGATGGTTGTAAACTGAAGCATGCTTCCCAATCGTAAAGGTGCGCTCCTCCCCGGCTATCCCCCTGATGACCACAACCTTCTTTTCAATATGTTCCAACTGACCGAAGACTATTTCTTCCAAAATGCTGCGCTGGGGTTCAGGGCCGGAAAGCATGACAAATATATCGGTGTCAAATCCATTCTCAGTATCGTTATACCGGCTCTTCTCAAACCGTGAGAGGGGCCCGATAAAATGAAAGCTCCCCGGCAGTTTGCTTTTATGCGACAAATCGCCTGACAGGTTGGGGCTGTCTTCCCAGTCGGGTATCCAGCACTCCTTATATCTTGAGATATAGCGCCGGTTCAGGGAGTACAACAGGCCTTCCAGCGGTTTCCATATACCTGTGGCCCTGATGAATATCTGGTGGGTCATGAATATGGAAGGAATCTCCCCTGACCACAGTCCGAAACGGTTGTCAGATATCACTGCATCCACCTTCTTTTCGTGGATGATTTTTCCTAACAACTTATGCTCCTGTCTGATTCCTTCAAAAATGGCCGGGCCCGACAGCAGCATCCTGACGGCCATGGATCCCTTTCCGGGATATCTGAATCTGTAACCGGGAAACCTTACAAATAACAAATCGGGGAACTCCATCTGCAGGAATGCAAGCGGCCCTTTATCTGCCCCGACCACTACCCTGGCTCCGGCATCAAGAAGATTCCTGATAACGGGAACGCAGCGTGTTGCATGTCCCAGGCCCCAATCGAGGGGGCAGACCAATATGGTGACCGGCTTTTTCAAATGACATTAAAAAGTAAGCAGACCTTAGACAAATGTAAAAAGAAAAAAATTATCTTTGAACCGTAAAACTCAATTCCTTGCTCAATTATCAGATAGCGCTTACCCTGATCCCGGGTATCGGGGATGTGACGGCAAAAAAGCTGGTTGCTTATTGCGGCAGCGCTGAAGCCGTATTCAGGGAAAAAAAGTCAACACTTTTGCGCATCCCCGGTATCGGAAAGGCTTCCGCCGAATCCGTGGCAAAGCATGATGTTTTGAAAAGGGCTGAGGAGGAAATCCGTTTTATCCAAAAGCACAGGATAAAGTGCCTGTACTATCTCAGCAAAGAGTACCCTGCCCGACTGAAAAACTGCATCGACTCCCCCGTGATGCTCTATTTCATAGGAAATGCAGATCTCAACCATCCCAGGATCATCAGTGTGGTGGGCACGCGAAAGGCCACCCCTTATGGAAAGCTGATGTGCGAAAAGCTCATTACGGAACTGGGCGATCTTCGTCCCCTGGTCCTGAGCGGTCTTGCCTACGGCATCGACACATGTGCCCACAGGGAGGCGCTCAGGGCAGGGTTACCTACCACAGGGGTGCTTGCCCACGGGCTCGACAGAATTTATCCTCATCAAAATAAAACGCTGGCTGCCAGAATGACGGAACAGGGTGGGCTCCTTACCGACTTCGTCAGCGGCACCAATCCTGACCGCGAGAACTTCCCGAAAAGAAACCGGATCATAGCCGGCCTGTGCGATGCATTGCTGGTGGTGGAATCGGCCATTTCCGGCGGCGCCCTCATCACCGCAAATATTGCCAATTCATATAACAGAGATGTTTTTGCCGTACCGGGAAAAGTGGGTGATCCATTTTCGGAAGGATGCAATTTCCTGATTAAAACCAATAAAGCCGCACTGGCAGCGTCGGGGGATGATATAAAATACCTTATGGGGTGGGATACGGATAAACCCTCCGGTAAAAGCCGGCAGACAAAGTTGTTCAGGGAACTTACCCCCGAAGAAGAAAAGGTGTTCGGAATACTGCGCGAAAACGGAAACACCTGTATCGATTCCATTGTGATGAGCTCAGGCTTCTCCCCTACCAAAACAGCATCACTGCTGCTGAACCTGGAATTTGAAGGGCTTGTGCAAAGTCTTCCCGGAAAAGTGTATGGTTTGAGCCGTTAATTCCGTGATTTGTCGCTTTTGATGTCGAGGTTCATCTCAAGGGCTTTATATAACAGCAGGATTACCACAATGAACACTCCTATACTCATGAATATCAATAGCTTATAATCTTCAGTAAAAAAGCAGAAACTGTAAAGTGCATGGAAAAAAGCAGCGGCGAAAAGCCCTGTCATGGAATCAATGAAACGGTTGCGCCTCAATTTTGTAAGACCGACAAAAAAACCAAGTACAACTGAAAAAAATAGATTCGCAAAAATGACTGTGATGGCGTAAGTGAAGTCAATATCCTCGTAAACCGGCAGGATGAAGGTAAGCACATTGCCTGCAAATGCAAATCCCATGGCGACCATTACAGAATACACAATGCTGTCAAGCGGTCCGTTGAAGTTGGGTTTAGTAAAACAATGATATCTGAGCACCAGAAATTTACCCAGCTCAGAGCCAATACCCATCACCACAAAGCTATAAAAGATGATTTTTCTGAGGTTGCCAACACTGGTGTATCCCTTCCGCGGATTGAGATCGTAGGCGGAAGCAATGTACTGAAAGGCAACCACCAGCAAAATGCTTATTATTCCAAGGATAAAACTGCTTGTGAGCGCAGTGTAATAATTCTTTCCTGCCTTTTTTCTGATGTACATAAAAAGGATAATGGCTATCAGCGGCGCCGTGATCAGGGAAATAATGTAGTTTATCGCCATGTCGGTATTTTTTTCAAATGTAGTAAAATGATTTTAAACTTCATTCATTGCAGGGATCAATTTTAATAACAACCCTTGTTCATTTCTCTTCACCGGTATTCCGGTTCATAATTTCTGCCTGCAATTTTATCGATTCATTATGGACGATCTCAAACAATTTTCTAAGATATTCCGTGTCGAGGCCGGTATCCATACCCGTTTTCAGCCTGTCACGGACTATGTTACCCCATCTTTTAATCTGAAGAATGGTCACATTGTGGTTTCTTTTATACTCACCTATCTCGGTGACAATATCCATGCGTCTTGCCAGAAGGTTGATCAGTTCGGCATCAATTTTATCTATTTCGGTCCTCAGCTCTTCCAGTTTCGTTTCAAAACCGCTTCCCCCTGATTTTTGCCTGACGACAAGTCCGTTGAGAAGGGCCTTCAGACCTTCCGGTGTGATCTGCTGTGCAGCATCTGTTAAAGCGGAAGCAGGATCATGATGGCTTTCGATCATCAATCCCTCATATTCAAGGTCGAGCGCCTTTTGTGATATGTCAGCCAGGTATTGCCGGCCGCCGGAAATATGGCTGGGGTCGCAGATAAGAGGGATCTGAGGCATGAGCCGTTTGAGTTCGATGGGCAGTTCCCACATGGGGGCATTCCTGTAGGGTGATTTGCCAAAAAAGTAAAATCCGCGGTGTATGGCTGCAATTTTCCGTATGCCCGAAAGCATCATTCTTTCCAGTGCGCCCATCCACAGGGAAAGGTCGGGATTCACAGGGTTTTTTACCAGTACCGGGATGTCAACCCCTCTGAGCACACTTGCAAGCTCCTGCAGGGAAAACGGGTTAACAACAGTCCTGGCCCCGATCCAGAGCATATCCACACCGTGTTCAAGGGCCTGTGCGACATGGACGGGGTTTGCCACTTCCACGGCAGTAAGCAATCCCGTTTCCCTTTTGACCCTTTGAAGCCATATCAGCCCTTCCTTTCCCACTCCTTCGAAGGAGCTGGGCCTCGTCCGCGGTTTCCAAAGTCCTGCCCTGAAAACCCTGACACATTTCAAGCCGGCCAGCAACCTTGCAGTGGTAATGACCTGCTCTTCCGACTCAGCGCTGCAGGGCCCGGCAATGATCAGCGGCCTGCAACCGGCTCCGGTCCATTCATTCAAAGGCAATATTTCGTCATGGGCTGTCACCCTCAACTTAATTTATTCAATTGGGAACCTGCTGTCATACTTTTCTGTCCGTTATCCTAAAAAGTGGTTATTTTTGCATGCAAAATTAAGGATTAATGGCATATAAAGGGAAAAACAGGATAGTACACATCCTTGAATCGGAGGATTACGGTAAAACAGTAACGGTATTTGGATGGGTCAGGACCAAAAGGGAGAGTAAAAATGTGGGATTCATCACCCTGAACGACGGATCTACGATTCAAAACCTTCAGGTAGTCATTGAAGGAAGCAGTATGAATGAGGCCCTGATGGCCCGGATTCACAGCGGGGCATCCCTGAAAATCACGGGCGAGCTTATACCCTCGCCGGGGCAGGGACAAAAGGTGGAACTGAAAGCCGGCGCGGTCGAAATCCTTGGAGAGGCCAATCCTGACGAATATCCTCTTCAGCCCAAAAAACATTCCCTGGAGTTTCTTCGCGAAATTGCGCACCTCAGGTTCCGCACAAACACCTTCGGAGCCATCACACGTGTGCGACATGCCATGATCTTTGCCATTCATAAATTCTTCAACGACAGGGGATTCTACAACATACACACCCCCATCATCACCGCTTCTGATGCAGAAGGGGCGGGAGAGATGTTCAGGGTAACCACCCTTCCCTCCCTTAATCCGCCCCTGAATGAAACCGGGGCGGTGGACTTCACCCGCGACTTCTTCGGAAGGGAAACCAACCTCACCGTTTCAGGCCAACTGGAAGCCGAGTTAGCGGCCCTTGCCATGTCGCTGGTTTACACCTTCGGTCCTACATTCCGCGCTGAAAACTCAAATACATCAAGGCATCTTGCAGAATTCTGGATGATTGAGCCTGAAATGGCTTTTTATGATATCCATGACAATATGGACCTTGCAGAAGACCTGCTGAAGTATCTGCTGAACTATGCCCTCGAACATTGCCCTGACGACCTGGACTTCCTGAGCAAAAGGCAGCAGGATGAAGAAAAAAACAAAAAGCAGGAAGACCGTTCTCCTATGGAACTGATCGAAAAACTGAAGTTTGTTATCGACAATAAATTCGAAAGGATAAGCTATACCGAAGCTTATGAAATTCTGAAAAATTCAAACCACAATAAAAAGAAAAAGTTTCAGTTTCCGGTTCATGAATGGGGTATCGACCTTCAATCGGAGCACGAAAGGTACCTTGTTGAAAAGCATTTTGGAAAGCCCGTCATTTTGATTGATTATCCGAAAAAAATCAAGGCCTTTTACATGAGGGTGAACGATGATGACCAAACCGTGAGGGCCATGGACATACTCTTCCCGCAGATCGGGGAAATTGTGGGGGGGTCTCAAAGAGAAGAGCGGCTTGGAAAATTGCTTGCCAGGATGAAGGAGACGGGCATCCCTGAAAAACAAATGTGGTGGTACCTTGAAACCCGCAAGTTCGGGTCCGTGCCACACAGCGGTTTTGGCCTCGGGTTCGAGCGGATGATGCTTTTCGTAACCGGCATGGGAAACATCAGGGATGTCATTCCTTTCCCGAGAACGCCGCTAAATGCAGAATTTTAAATTCTTTTTTTACGCCGGGATTTAAATTTTATGATTATATTCGTGCAATAGAAAGATAAAGAGAATATTGGGTATGCTCAATCAGAGATTACAACAGAAATTGCTGCAAAAGCTGTCGCCTCAGCAGATATTGCTGATGAAGCTGCTGCAGATACCTTCTATTGCACTGGAGCAAAGGATAAAGCAGGAAATTGAAGAAAATCCCGCCCTGGAAGAATTGTCCTCACTGGATGAAACACAATCCTCCGAAGAGGATTACGATAAACCCGATGATACGGGGGATGTCACTGAGGATGCTGAGGAACCGGAATACGACAGCAAGGATGACGAGTTTGATATTGACGATTATCTGAATGAAGAAGACATCCCTGATTATAAACTGAACATCAGCAACACCAGTGCGGATGAAGAACGAAAAGAAATACCATTCGCTTCTGACATCAGTTTTCACGACCTTCTTATCTCCCAACTCGGTTTAAGAACACTGGATGAGCATGAGTACCAGATCGCCCTTCATATCATTGGGAACCTGGATGACTCAGGGTACCTCAACCGGGAACTCGGTTTAATCGTTGATGATCTTGCTTTCTCACAAAACATTAAAACCAGCAAAGAAGAACTGAAGCGCCTGCTCGGAATAATACAGGATTTTGACCCTCCCGGCGTTGGCGCACGCAATCTTCAGGAATGCCTGCTCATTCAACTGAGACGAAAAGAAGAACAAACCAAAGGGGTAGAACTGGCCATGCTGGTTTTGGAGAGGTATTTCAACGAATTTACCAAAAAGCATTATGATAAGATTCTGAAAAAGGCCAAAATTACGGAAGATGATCTGAAAGAAGCCATACAAACCATTCTGACCCTCAATCCCAAACCCGGCAATTCCCTGAGCGAAACCACTAAAACCAATTTCTATATCATCCCCGACTTTATTGTGTTCAACAACAATGGCGACCTTGAACTTCAGCTTAATTCCAAAAACACACCCGAACTCAGGTTAAGCAGGACCTATATCGATATGCTCGAAGCCTATTCCATCAGCAAGGATAAAAAGAAACATAAAGACGCCCTTGCTTTTGTAAAACAGAAAATAGATTCGGCCAAATGGTTCATCGATGCCATTAAACAGAGGCAAAACACACTGTTCACAACTATGGCAGCGATTCTGGATTATCAGAAAGAGTATTTTCTGACAGGGGATGAAACCAGGCTCAAACCGATGATACTCAAAGACATTGCTGAAATCGTCAACCTTGACATCTCTACGATCTCCAGGGTGGCCAATTCAAAATACGTTCAAACCCCTTTCGGCACCTTCCTTCTGAAAAGCTTTTTCTCAGAGTCAATGCAAACCGACAGCGGGGAAGAAGTTTCCACAAGAGAGATCAAAAAAATACTTTCTGACTGCATCGAAGCCGAGGAAAAAGTCAAACCCCTCACCGATGAGCAACTTACTGCCATCCTCAGGGACAAAGGTTACAATATTGCACGAAGGACAGTGGCAAAATACAGGGAACAGTTAGGAATACCGGTGGCACGGCTGAGGAAAGAACTTTAATCCTGATCTTATAAGATGCCAAAAATATCAGAACAGTCATTTGCGCGGTTCATTTCATGGTTGTTTCATCCCATTTTCCTGCCTTTTTATGTATTGTCATGGTTATTGTTCTCCGGATTATATTTCTCTTTTACCCTCCCCTTCAACCTGAAAATGATAATCACCGGAATGGTACTGATCACCACTGTCATTTTCCCCTCGGTGTTTATCATGATGCTTTACCGCAGAAAAGTAATTGAATCCCTTTACATGTATAAGAGGGAGGACAGGGTGTTCCCTTTCATCATCACTTCTGTTTTTTTCTTCCTTACCTTTCACCTTTTCAGGCAACTGCATATTCTGGCCGGCTTCCAGGGGTTCATGCTCGGAGCCACCCTGCTGATCATCGTTTGCATTTTTGTGAATTTCATGACCAAAGTGAGCATACACATGGCCGGCATGGGGGGATGCTTCGGTTTTCTGTTGGGAATTTCATACCAGATGAACGACATTTATCTTTCCGCCCTTGTTATTAGTCTTATCATTTCAGGGTTTACCGGCTACTCAAGGCTGAAACTGCAGGTACATACACCGGCCCAGGTTTATTCCGGGTTCCTTATCGGGACTGTGGTGATGTTTTTTGTTTTCCTGGTCAGGAGTTAAAATGGTATTATCGTAATCCCCACTGATACCGGGTACATTTCCGGCCCTTTCCCGCTTCTGAACAGAGTTGACAATGAATAAAAAGCGCTAACGTTGAACCACTTATAACCTATCCTTCCGACGAATCCATACCGGTTTGAATCGGCATTCTTAACATGCCCCTGCTTGAAGATGATCTCATGATCATCGTTATTGAAGTAATCGCTTCCCTTGTATTTGGATTGCATTTTCATCAGAAAACCGAATTTAAAACCGATGGCAAAGCGGAACTGATTTTCGGATTTAAACCTCAGTTCTATCGGTATATCCAGGTAGGAGGCCGTAAGCTTCGACCTCTTATAGCTGACAGAATCAGGAATTTTAACAAAGGCGGTTGAATCATTAATGAGTACCGGGGATGCATCCGAATAAAGATTGTGCACCCCGATGCCCAGCCCGGGGGAGAAGCTGAAATTTCCCTTGCCGATCATGTAATTGTACATCCCATAAGCATTCACCCCGGGATGGATGGCCCTTTCATCCATATTGGAGGGCATGTCCATCCAGAAATCAGTAATCACATCAAAACCGATGCTTAACTTACGCTTAATCTCGTCATCAATGCCCTGTGAAAAAAGTAAAGCAGGAAGCAATGATATTAAAATTACTGAAACTATTTTTTGCATATCGCTGAAATTAGTGAATCTAAGTGCAAAAGTAAATAAAATGATTTTAAAGCCACCTCCTGGTTTTGAAATAGGCATACATACCTATGGCGATAATAATCATGGCTCCAATCACGATAAGGAAAGAGCGGGGATCGTTTTGCAATGGCAGGTTGATGTTCATACCGTACAGCCCGGTGATGAATGTAAGGGGCAGAAGAATGGAAGAGATCATTGTGAGGATTTTAATAATCTCATTGGTTCTGTTGGCCTGGAGAGAGTCAAAAGTATGAGAAAGTCCTTCGATAAGCTCGGCATAATCTTCGGTAAGATCCCACATATTCTTGTAGTAGTCGAGGATATTGCCCCAGTAATCCTCCATATTTTCCGCAAAGCCTTCGATGGCCCCGGATTCAAACTTCCCGAAGAGAGGAAGCTGCGGCTTGAAAATGGTGTTGAGCAAAATGATGTT
>JAFGME010000162.1 GCA_016927695.1 Bacteroidales bacterium | reverse complement strand
GCGATAAAGCCGCCGGTCATGCAGGCCAGATTCGATAAGTGGATGGCATCGAAATAGTCGCTGCCTTTCGCAGATACGATGAGCCGGACACGATCGGAAATGGGCTCATCGAACCAGAGGGTATCAATGTAGTCTTCCGGCGTGCAGAGCAGCAGGGGTATGTCGTTGTCGGAACAGACACGTGCAAAACTGCGGGCGGTATTGCCTGCGGAGGCCACCACCAGTATATGATCCCGGTCGAGGACCATCCGGCCGCAGACAGAGTAAGCCTCCGTCTCCTTGAAGGAACAGGTGTTCATGAGGGCTCCCTTCTCAGGCCAGTAACCCGAAAAGGTGATGAACAACTGCTCCAGACCCAGACTTTTGGCCAAACCGTTGCTCCTGAAAGTGACCGGTTCATGAGAGCCTTTGAGGAATCTCCTGACCGGCAGCCAGTCGGCAAAACGGTAGATGCCGTATCTGGGCTCCCTGAGATGGAGCTGCTTCCGGAGATAGACCGCACGGATCAGACCGGGCTGCTCCTCCCCGGGGGCGGAAAGGATCAGGCCATCATCGTCGAAGAGCTGGCCGGTAAGCAATGATTGCAGGCGGTAGTCGGGACGGATAAAGGTCATCTTATTATCAACATTAAAGAATTGAAGCCTTTGAGGAGACCGCTGAGATTCTGCCAATATGCTTTTTATCACCACAAAGACACGAAGGCACAGATTACGCAGGGATTTGCAAGGCAGTTATCCAATCTACGATCACCTCAGGCGGGCAAAATTAGTAAAATATGGAGAGGGTGAATATGTACCCCGGCATGATTGGCGTTTTTAACCCAACGTTATCAGCCCCAGGAGAAAAATCATCTGCCTCATGGCCATCGGGTGGAGTTTTTCATAATCCATGCACCCGATTCGTCTATATTTCATTTTAATCCACATATCGCCTGTCTGAACCTGAGAAGCGAAATCGCCCCATGAAATCCTTTTATGAGTTACCAACCGATAGCCAGCAGGATAAGGCCTGCCAAAAAACCGGCCACCATATTGATGGCTTTCACTCTGATAAAATCCTTCCTTGATTCGGCAAGCAGCGGCAGCATACCGTGCCCGTCCTGCACAATGCTGTTGGCCAGCAGGATACTAAAAGGCAGGAGGTTTTGTGAAAACAGGGTTACAAATACCAGATGTGGGCCTGATTCAGGGATAAAGCCCATCAATACGGCAATAAGCAGGATCAGGAGAGCATTATTTTGCAGCAGGTTGGAAAGGGTCAGGCTTGTTTGAATGTAATAGAGGGCAATAAAGGCTCCAAATGTCCAGAGAAAAAGAGTTAACAGATGCTTTTTCAGAATATGGTTGTATAGGTGTTCTTTCAGGAAATGGTCAGGGACCGTAACAAATACAAACAACAGGAACAGGCCGCCCAGGATCAGGGTGATTTTTTTCCAGTTCCAGTCAGGCGTACCGATAATACCCACACCCAGCAATGCGATCAAAATAACAGTGAAGATAATGAGGACAGCACGTTCGAATGACAGGTTCCGAAGTTGAGGGATAATGGAACGTTTGACAAAACAATGGCAGGATTCATGATCATGAACAATAAACCCATGAGAAGGCAGAGGCATTTTATTCCGGGTTAACCAGTGCACAATCCCTCCTGCAGCCAATGCAATCATAAACAAAACTCCATGTAACAGGAATGCCTTTCCGGGAAACAGGGCAAACATTACAAAAGACTCATCGCCGGATGTGGCGATCATCACAGTCACCAGGGCTGCAAGTCCCATCATCCGGTGCGTGTATAAGGAAACTACAGTGAATGCACCCATGCAGCCCGGGGTAATGCCCAGCAGTGCCGCGATGAGAATTTGCCAATGAGGTGATTTCTCAAGTTTGTTTGCCCAGTTGCTTTTGTTCTGGACATTAATGTACTCAATGACAACCATCATTAACAATACGAAGAATGTGATGATGACGGATTGACTGAGTATCGATAGTATCTGTCCGGACATGATCACTTTTTATTAAAAGGTTAAGACATCCCCGGTTTTAACCGGCTGAACACCAAGTTTTTGCATTTTCCAAAGTGTTGACAATTCCGGCATGGCCGCAACCGGTATTAACAAAAAAAAATTTACCGGAAAGAAGGGCCGGTGCGCTATCTTCCATCACGAAATCAGGAATGACAGATCAAACCCGGCCATTATGCTTCCACCTGCACAGTGCTCTGCATTAATTGAAATGATCATGTACGGAATTTTATTCAAAATTAGTCTAAATTAGTTTTAAATGAATAAAAGTTCATTTAAATTTGGTTCCGGATTTTTCAGGAAGATGACACGGCGATTGATTGCCATGGGAGGAAATATTTTTTATAAACTGTACGAGACTGTTCAAATAATCAATTTAAAGAAATCATCCGATTATGTGCGGAAACAAAAGAAAAGCCAGGACTGAACCTTTCGACAGGCATTTGTCTGAGTATGAGCAATGGTTCATTGATCATCATTTTGTTTTTCTTTCAGAACTGGAGGCTATCAGGAGCGTATTACCAGAGAAGGGTGAAGGAGTGGAAATTGGGGTCGGGAGCGGTATCTTTGCCTCCATGCTGGGCATCGGGGATGGGATTGACCCTTCGACGGCCATGCGGGAGAAAGCCAGGGAAAGGAATGTTAACGCAATTGAAGGGATTGCCGAAGCATTGCCATACCCGAATAAAAGCTATGATTTTGCATTGATGGTTACTACTATTTGTTTCGTGGATGATGTCACCCAATCACTCAGGGAAGCACACCGGGTTTTAAAAACGGATGGAGTCATCATTGTAGGATTTGTGGATAAAGACAGCCCGGTCGGTAAATTTTACATGAAGAACAAAAACCGGAATGTTTTTTACAGGGATGCGGTTTTTTACAGTACGGAAGAGATTTACAGGCACTTATGGGAAGCGGATTTCAGAACGGAAACCACATTGCAGACAGTATTTGGGATGCTGGACGAGGTAAAGGAATTGCAGATTCCCCAAAAAGGTTTTGGAACGGGTAGTTTTGTAGTGATCAAAGCGGTAAAAACATGAATGGAATCCTGTACCAACCCATTGGTATTGTTCATACACCTTTCACTGATATAAAGGATATGCCCATTCAGCCTTCTGCTGCAGCAGGTGTAAAAGGTTACGCAGAGGTTTACCCCGAATATGAAAAGGGGCTGAAGGATCTGGACGGTTTTTCGCATATCATTCTTATTTATCATTTTCATTTATCCAACGGCTACCGGCTTGAGGTAAGGCCTTTTCTTGACGAAAAAACGCATGGTGTCTTTGCCACCCGCGCGCCCAGAAGGCCGAACAATATTGGTATTTCAGTCGTTCAGCTCGTAAAAATCGAAAACAATATTCTGCATATTGAAAATGTGGACATCCTGGATGGCACCCCGTTACTGGATATAAAACCGTTTGTACCCGATTTTGACGCTGCTGCGGATACCAGGATCGGATGGCTCACAGGTTCGAAACATCAGATGTCGGTCCGGAAATCCGACGGCCGGTTTGATATCCGTTCGTAAATACCGGGATTTGGCATGTGGGTGTAGATGATTCCTCTGTGATAAAAAAATCAGAGACCTGCAGGATTACCGGGTGGTGTGATGCTGAACAACCTGTCAAACAATGCAGTCCTGGTTATGTATTTGACGGCATCCCATCTTTTCCCTTCTCTGTCTATCCTGATCAGGCCGAAAAAATCCAGGAATCTGTCGAAGGTCCTGATGGAGTAGCATCCGTATCCAGTGCTTTCAGATGTTCTGAATCCGGGTTTGACCTCTTTCATCAGAGTTGGAAAAGCCCTGAAATACTTTTCCGCATAGAATGAGTCCTGACGCCTTTCCCTGCCGTATTTCGACAGCAGGATCAAGGAAAAACACCAGCCCATCTGGCCGATTCCGTTATTCCCGTATCCATCGAAATAGGTCCAGTTGAATTTGGATGCGAATGTGGTAAAAACCAGCTTCAGGCTTTCAGACTGATCGGACAATATTTTCTCCGCCTTGCGGGTCAGGCTGAGCTTCCCGTTCCTTTTTTTGGCCAGGCCGGTGAGTTCGATGAGTATCCGTGTCAGGTGGACGGACATCGAATCCGTTTCCTTGTACAATTTGTACATTCCGGACTCAACAAATTCATCCCTGATGAATCCCTGTGCGCAGATATCCGCAACGGTCCGTGTCGGCAGGAATCCCTTGCCGGTGAGTCTGATCCCGCCTGCTTCTGCAACCAGACCGGCCAGGTACCGGATCTGTTTCAGCAACGGTATCCTTCCGTAATCCTGTTCAGACAGCTTATGAAACTGAACCGGACTTCGCTCTCCGAACGGTTCATAAAATATTCCACGCATTTCGACCGGCGAATAACCCTCGAAATCCCCTATTCCGGTGTTATGATACTCATTGATCACACCGCTCAGAAGTTTCCTCAATTCTTCAATATCCATTTTTTATGTGTATTTCTTTTCCAGCATCATCCGTTTCATCTTCTTCCTTCGATGATGGCGACCTCTTCGACCGATTCCATTGTTTTCATGGCGATGGTGACCGGGTGCTTCGGGTCGGACAGCTCCATTTGTACCTTATTGATGACCTGCAGCTTCTGTTCATCGCTCCAATTCTCCCTGAGCTCCGGCAGATGTTCCAGGTGTCTGAGCACTTCGCAGCCTGCGGCCTGTATGGCCTCGGGGAAGTAGAGTTCGTAGACCATGGCGTCGATGAGGCGTTCGAAAAAGGAATATTCAAACAAGCTTCTCTTTTGAATAATGAGGTAATCAACTATGATATCATAGGTTTTTGATTTGGTGATTTTTTTAATTGGTAGTTGTTTTACTTGAGCAATTCTTATTTTCGGAAAAATATCAGTTTCATTTCTGAATTTAGACTTATAGTAGAACTGAAATAACCTGCTATTCAATAAAGAAGTCAAATATTTTGCCGAGTAATTATTGTCAATAATTTTGATAGAATAAATACTCCTATTACAATACAACTTCTTATTCAAAAAAATAGATACTAGCTCACTTCCTGTTTCCCTTAAATAAACTCTTTCACCGTTGAAGTATTCCTCATCTTTCATAAATTCATTTTCTACTGATTTTGAAATGTAACGATATTTATTAATTATCCATTTACGTATATCTGAACCAGTTATAAATTGTATTTCTCCAGAGTATTTAACAAGATTCCTACCTATTTCAAAACCTCTCATTATATTTGAAAAATTCATAAGAAGATTTGAATCTTTATCAATCTTTTTTACAAGATAATTATTAGGAATGAGGTCCTCAAAATTCCATGACCCATCAACTTTTGGTACCTTTATTCCAATTAATATAGAGGTTGGCATCTGAACATTTTCAAATACTTTATCACCTTCAGTCCTTAATGCTGTTATTATAATGTTTTTTTCTAAGAACTTTCGTAGAGAATCAAATTTAATACCCTTAACATACAACGAAGCAGTTATAAACGAAATAATTCCTTTTTCCTTAAGATGATCAATGATTGTTTTCTCAAAAAAATAGGCATAAAATTCACCAATGATGAATGTTATGTAATTTTTATAAAGTTTTTTTTCACTTTTGTTCGCAACTTTATACGGTGGATTTCCGATGACGACATCAAACCCGCCGCTGACGCCGAACATCCACTCCGGATCGAACCAGCCGGCGGATGAGTTCTGGTCGTAGGGGTCCCATTGAGCCAGGATTTTAGCGGTGTCGGGCTGAAGCTCATGGTTCAACACCAGCAATCCGGCCAGTTCATCCCTTAACTGCCTGTCCCTTTGCCTGCAGTTGTCTTTGCTGCGGGGTGTACGCGCTTCGAAGTATTCATGCCGTACCTTTTTCAACCGGGCTTTTTTCTTTTCAATGTCAGGATTGGTGAAGAGGTTGGCCTTATCCTTTTCGAGGGATATCAGGGTGTTGGCGGCGACGAACTTGGTTTCGAGGTTGGGGAGTGGACGGAGGCCGAGATTGGGTTTTGCGCTTCTCGTGCTGGTAGCAGGAAGGACATTGTCTTCTGGTTCAGAAGCAGGTTGTATGCCTCTCCTGCTGGAAGCAGGAGCTACCTTTTCGACGGGGAAGGAAGCAGGAGAGACTTTCTGGTCGACGATGAGTGAGATGAAGAACCTGAGCTTGGCGATCTGCACAGCGATGGGTTGTATGTCGACACCGTAGATGCAGTTCTCGATCAGGAACAGCTTGCGGCCGTAGTCGAGCTCGTTGTTTTCGAAGGCATCGATCACTCCCTGCCGGGTTTCCTCCAGCCCGGCAATCACCTCTTCGCGGGTTCTGGTATCCGGGATTTCCTCTGCTTCAACGATCAGGCGGTCCACCTTTTCGAGCTGCCGCCGCTGCCACTGCTCGTTGCGCGGATCAATCCTATGAAGGATATGTACCAGTTTGTGGAGTATGCCCATCGGGAAAGCGCCGCTACCGCATGCAGGATCAAGTATCTTGATGTTGTCAATGGCATGGATCAGCACTTCGGTCTCCCGCCGGTCGAAAGGATTCGGATGATCGGAATAGGAGAGCAGGTCCCGGAGCTTCGCGTCTAATGTCACGGAAGCAGCCCTGCTTCCGGTCCGGTCGTCTTCAGAATTATCAGCGCTTCCTGTTATTTGGTTGCCGGAATCAAGGATGATTCCGGGACTTTGAGCAG
>JAFGME010000161.1 GCA_016927695.1 Bacteroidales bacterium | reverse complement strand
ATCTGTTTTCGGATCATCGACCCACCCTGCAGAAATGATATCCATATTGCCTTCAAATGTTAAAAGATCGGGTCTTACCACATTGTTCTGAGCTGCTTTTTCAGTGATGGTTGGTGCAACCTTGGGATTTGAAAATTCAACCCACACCTTGTACACACCATTTCCCAGTTTTTCCACTTTATGATCACCCATTTTCATCAATGGCATTTCATCAGCCTGGTACAGGGTAAAAGCCATATTCCTGTGGCAGAGCTCTTCATTCATAAACCTCGGCGGAACTCTTCCCCTGGTTTTTTTCCAGCGGCCACCCATTTCAACTTTCCCGTATACCGGATGGTCAAACTCTTTCCAGTCGACATATTCATCGCCGAATTCGAGATAATCGTCAAAAAAGAAATCTCCTTTTTGTCCTGCAATTACACTGTTGGGATCTTCGGTTTGTTTTTCGAGTTCAGCGCTGGTAAAATACTGCCTGCCATTCCACAGTTCATTTGAAAAGGAAATGATTCCCAGGCCATCATTGGTCCAGTCGGTAAATCCTCCGTGTACAGTGTATAATCCACTCCATATCACTATGTACCTGTAAAACGGCAATATTCTTTCACCATTTTGCCCCAGTTCATCATAAAATCGTGCATCAGAAGCAGGAAATTCTCCCAGAGACTCGGCTCCTGGCCCACGAAGTATCATTCCGCCATTATTATGATATGCCTGTGCTCCGGCAATATTCGGATGTGACATCAGGAAATTGTTTATAGCCCTGGCTTCAGGCAGCTGAAAAGGGTAATCCATTGCACCTGACTGCACATAATCTGGTTGCCAGTCAACTGCCCAGTTCCGGTTCGGGTCATAAGCTCCGGGGCCATCTTCGTTTATTTCTCCATCGCCGTCGTCGTCGATCCCTTCTGATCCGAGAAGTATATAATCACCGGTTTCTCCGTAAGGTACGGGTTCCAGTATTCTTTTATCAACCGAACTTATCCTCATATCTCCTTTCCCGGGGACATACATTCTGATTTGTTCAATTACTCCATTTCCGTTCAGGTCATTCGGGCCGTCTTCATCATATAAACCATCGTTATCGTCGTCAACGGGGACATGCCCTGAACGTGCACCATTACCATCGCCTTCCATAAAATACTGACGCCCGTCGGGATTCACAGTGGGGAAAATATAAAAGACCCTCTCATCAACCAGTTGGGTCACTTTATCGATTCTTCCGTAGTTCTCCATCAGATACCAGATAGTATAAAGGCAGATTTCGCCTCCCTGAATTTCATTTCCGTGAATGTTGGCATCGATGTACATGGCTGCCTTGCTCATTTCAGGCCCGGTTTCAGGATTATTGATTGTCATGTACATGATATCCTGTCCGTTGTACGATTTACCTGCCGACCCCACTTTCAGGAATTTCGGGAAAGCTTTTTCAAGCCGTTTCATATCACTCCACAATTCATCCACATCGTGCCAGCGGTTAAAATCAATTTTAACTTTAAATTGCGGGTCTGAAGCAAAATCCTGAGCATAGGTTACGTTTGACACACTGGTCATCAGCAGGATAACGACAAATGCAAATGTTATTTTTATATATGTTGTTTTCATCTTATTCCTTCCTTTTGAATTTTTAGTTAACTCGATCATTTCAATGTAATTTTAACCTTGTCGGATCCGGCTTTCTGGGCCACAACCTTTAATTCGATCTGATCGCCGGGTTTCCCTTTGATCAGCCATTCATATTTTTCCCTGTTTCCGGAACCTGCCAACGACTGAAAAAAACTGGTTTTGGCATTTCCTGAAATAATCGATTCCGGGTCAACCTCAAGCTGAACCATGGTAGGTTTAACCGAACGTGAAGCTACACCATGATTCAAAGCAGTTGGAAGGAAACCTGTGTTTTCCACTTCAGCTTTGATCCTGAATATTCCTCCGCCGTGGTCAATAACCTCGGTTTTGGCAATTTTAACCTGCGCATACAATCCTGATAACCAAACTGCAAATTTTCCGTGAGCCTCACCCAGTGCTGCTACTTCAGAAGCCGGTGGATTGTTTACAGCATAAGGTGAAAAACCACCCACTTCCACTTCTCCGAATTCCGGATGGCTGACAGTTTGCCAGTCAATGAATCCCTCTTTGTTGTTTTTATCGAGCCATGAAAGAAATTCCTTGTCAATTCCCTCTTTTTGCGGAGTGGCCGCAGGTGCCTGCCCTCCTCCCGGCATACTTCTGCCTCCGAAAGCTGCCCTGCTTCTTCCGGTTGCTCCTGAAGGAGGTGCCGATCCTCTTCTTTCACCGGCAGAGGGCCTTCTTCCGGTTTCTGTGGAATCTTCCGGCATATCGATACCCCAACCGGGAGTGGAAAGAGAAAGTACACCAAACTGGTAATATCCGTACTGGAAAAATGCACCTTTCGGATCTCTTAAAGGGGGTTGTGTTTTGATACCTGTTAACTCTTTATACTGATCGCCAACTTTTTTGAAAAATTCCAGATCATCGGCATTTACAGTTGTTTCCGGATTTCTTGCAGGCCTTTGGTAGCGGCTGGATGTTTGTGCAGACTGCTGATTCTGCCTTCCTGTGCCCCCCATTCTGAACATGCCTCCAAAACCTCTGAACCGCCCCCTGCCTCCGGTGCTCATCATTCCAACCTTACCGGCTTCGGAATAACTTGCAGCAGCAAAGTTTTTCAGGTCGATACCCCTGTCGGAACTCAGGATTCCTTTATCATTCGGAGAAACGATCAGGTTGTCGCTTTCGCCGAAATTTAACATGATGGCTATATTCCGGTGTTTAATGATCCATTCCATCAGGGCAATCGATTCATTTTCGCTTATCATATGATGCCCCGCATCATCCTGGTAGTAAGGATATTCGTGCTGGAAGTTCCGGTTCAGGTCAACTCCCCCGCCCGGATCTTCATTAATAAATCCGTCGTTATCATTATCAAAACCTTCAATGTAAACAGAATAAATACCTTCTTCACCCTTTGAGGGGTCTGCTTTTTTCAAAAGCCGCGGTTCTTCTTTATTTATCAGGTACGACCCGTTTTCGTCTTTTACCCTCATCACAGTAATCAGTCCGTCCTTGTTCAGGTCTTCAGGCCCATCCTCATCCATCCGGCCATCATTATCGCCGTCGTATTCCGAGGCATTTGTTTTACTTCCTGTCTTTGTACCGGCAAACATTTTTTCAGCACCATCCGGGTTCATCCTTGGGATAATGTAATAAACATGTTCGTCGATACTCTTTTTTACAGCCTCATCAGAAGAATAATTTTTTAAGAGGTAATCAATTACTGACAGGGAAATTTTACTTCCGACAAGATGGTCGCCTTCAAAATTAGCCCCGATAAACATACCCGGACGTTCATCAACCTGAACTCCTTTTTGATTGGCAATGGTAACTACCCAGAGGTCGCGCCCTTCAAGGGTTTTACCAATCGACTCCATTTTTGCAATGTCCTTGTGGGCACTTACAAGCTTTTTCAGGTCGCCTGTCAGACTTTCATAATTCTGATAAGAAGATAAATCCTGCGAAAGAACCGCAGGAGCAAAAACCAGCATACCTATAAAAAACATTGTTATTGCCTTTATAGGTTTGCAATTCAATCCAGATCGCACAATTTTATTCACTTTGTCCTCCTTTTTATATTAGGTTAGAATTTCAATATATCTAAAGCTTGAATTCCGGGATTAGCAGTTTAAAGTTAAATTTATTTTTATAACCTCTTTTCAAAATGTAAGTTTTTTATCCCGAAACAGGAAATTTGTCAGATTTGATAGAAAAACGGTAGCAAGGTTTAAAAGTTTTTTCATGAAAATTACCACCACCTCCCCCCCGAGGACTCGGGGGTACTCCTCCTTCCTTCGACAAGCTCAGGATGACAGGAGGAGAAACTTTTGGGTCGTAGTCAGGTTGAAAAATTGAGCTCAAAATAAAACAGGATGTTTAAAGTTTCCCCTCCAAAAGAATTAATCTTCTTTATTTTTTCCCCTATCGGGGGAAATGTCAGCAGAGGATGGTTCGTGCGGCGGGTGATGACAAAAGGGGTCAGGAGGGGTGGATTCACCAGAGGTGGAGACGGGGTGGTTTGATCATTTAACTTCTATCATGAAAATATAAAATATTATTACCACCTCCCCCGATTAGATATAAATTGTAGTCCTTGGTTTTGACTTATGAATCGGGTACTCCTCCTCAAAGGAGTAGAAACTTATGTTTTATTGTCGGATTGAAATAAGTATTTCAAAAGAAAATATAAAGTATTACCACCTCCTCCCCCCCGAGTCTTCGGGGGTACTCCACCTTCCTTCGACAAGCTCAGGATGACAGGAGGAGAAACTATAATTTTGATGGTAGACTAAATTCAGAGCTAAAATCTGATGTATAGAGCACAAAGTTTCCCCTCCTGCAGGAGGGGTACGGCTTTAGCCGGGGGGTGGTCAAAACATACAACTATCGCACTCCAAAATCCCCTTACTTCAACAAGTTGTTCAGT
>JAFGME010000160.1 GCA_016927695.1 Bacteroidales bacterium | reverse complement strand
TGTTATCGTAAATTTTGTTGTTCCGGATAACAAGGCCGTCAACCTCTCCGGCTATTTCTAAACCGGTTCTGTGGCTTCCGTAAATTTCATTGTCCTCAATAAAGCTGCCGTGCATGGGGGCGCTGTTGCTGTACGCAAAAACCTGATACGAGCCAAAAATAAAAATATTGTCGCCGTTTCCTTTGGAATCAAAAATCTTATTGCCGGTGATCAGGCTGTTGGTCATTCCATAGTCGGCCCAGGTAATGTAGATGTCGATGTTCATCCTTCCTTTTGTACCGTCCTGGTCAATGATATTGGTGTTGGGACCAATAACATTGTTACGGAATATGGCATTGTCAATAGAGGCTGTAATGGCTGCAAGCCTGATCAGGTTGTTCTGGTTGTTGTTGTCCCTGTACAGGGCCTGGATTACAAAGCCCTCAACGGTGAAATCGCTGAGATTTTCAATGATGATCAGATTGGTGACTGCAGGGGGGCAGTCGATAATGCTTTCCACATTGTCATCCCAGGCGTAGTTGGCCGGAACAGGATAACCGTTTTTATTGATATTCCAGGTAGCGCCCCGGAGGGTGATGGACTTGTTTACCGTGAGTTGTTCAGGATATGTTCCCGGTGCAACCATAATGATGTCTCCTGAAATCACCGAATTGATGGCATGCTGAATCGTGAGCCATGGAGTGGCAGGATTCTGGGCCTCAGCCGGAGTCCTTGTGTCATCGCCTGTATCATCATCGACATAATATGTAATTTGCCCATAAACGGCAAAAGACATGCTAAGCATGATTATGCTGAAAAACTTAACAATTGCCCGTGGCGTGAGTTTAATATTTTTCATTTTAAGGAGTATTTAATTTCATAAAGTTTTTACAAAAATAAAGAAAAAAATATTACTTATAATTTAAGTATTTTATAAATCGTAAATTTACAAAAAAAATGAGACACTGACATTGAAAAACAAGTAAAATGAAAAAAATTGTACTTTTTCTTCTGGTTTTATGTTTCCAGAATGGATATTCACAGGTGATTCCTGACTGGAGGCGCGTAAACTGGACGGGCGCCGGTCTGAGGGGAGAGGTGGAATACCCTGTGCAGACAGTGAATGTTACGGATTTCGGGGCCACCGGAAATGGAACCACCAATGATCATGCAGCCATTATGAGCGCCATAAACAGCCTGCCGGGACAATGCAGGATTGTTTATTTCCCTCCGGGCACATATCTTATCAATGCCGCAATCAACCTCCCTGACAGCGTTATCCTGAGAGGCGCTCCCAATAATCAGAGTACCATTAAATGCAATATGGGAGGCACAAACATTTACGGATTGATCGTTCACGGTGTGGCGCCATCCTCATACGAGCCGGTATTGCAGGGATACGTAAAATGGTCGTATAAAATTGTGGTGGCTAACCCGGCCAACTATGCTCCCGGAGATTACATTGAGATCAGGCAGGACAACGGTTCATGGGATACCAACCCGGCCACATGGGCCGAGCATGCTATGGGGCAGATCGTCAGGGTGCATTTTCTCAAGGGCGATACCCTGGTGCTGGATGAATCGATACGAATAGATTATTCAGCATCATTGAATCCGGAGGTGGGAAAATTCACTCCCAGAAAATATGTTGGCATCGAATCTCTGAAAATTCAGCGAATTGATGATTATCCTTCAGGAGGCCCGAATAACATCAGTATCTACTATGCTGACAACTGCTGGGTTGCAGGAATAGAAAGTGATAAAAGCGTAGGAAGTCACATTGTGATCAGGAACAGCAACCACATTGAGGTCACCGGAAGTTATTTTCACGATGCCTTTTCCTATGACGGGGCATCCAATCATGGCTATGGTGTAACGCTGAATAATCATTGCGGCTTTTGCCTTGTGGAAAATAATATTTTCAAGCATCTGAGGCATGCCATGATGGTGAAGGTCGGCGCCAACGGCAACGTGTTTGGCTACAATTATTCGTTGGATGTTTACAGGACTGAATGGCCCAATAATTACAGCGGCGACATTTCTCTTCACGGTCATTACTCTTTTGTCAATTTGTTTGAAGGGAATATTGTTCAGAACATCATCATCGACCATGCATGGGGACCTTCAGGCCCTTTCAACACTTTTTTCAGGAATCGTGCAGAATTGTACGGTATCATCATCACGTCGGGAACCCAAACCACTTCAAGCCAGAATTTTGTGGGAAACGAAGTAACCAACACCCAGGCTTTTATGGGGCAATACTCCCTGGCGGGCTCAGACCATTTTGAATACGGAAACAACATCAAGGGAACGATCATTCCTTCAGGTACGGGAGCCCTTGCCGATCAATCCTATTATTATTCCTCGAAGCCTCCTTTCTGGGACGTGAATATGAACTGGCCCAACATCGGGGTACCGAATCCGATCAACACCGGCACGATACAGGCTAAGCTCAGGTACCAGAACAATCACTATACCTATATTATGCCTGTTGCAGATGCCGGTTTTGATGTGATCATATTTGAAGGGGGTTCAACCACCCTGAACGGTTCAGTGTATGGCGGAATAGAACCTTTTTACGTGCAATGGTCCCCGACAACAGGGTTGAACAACCCAAACATCCTGACACCCACGGCCAGTCCCGCGGTAACCACAATGTACACGCTGACCCTGAAAGATAATTATGGTGTGGTTTGCTCAGACCAGGTGGTTGTTTTTGTTCAGGTTTACCCCCAGATTGAGATGAATCTTAAGGCTTATCTGGAAGGGCCTTTCGACCAGACGAACATGGCTACGGATTTGAATTCGCAGGGGATCATCCCGCTTGCCCAGCCTTACAATAAGCCCCCATGGAACTATGCAGGCACTGAAAGCGTTGCCTCCATTCCCAATGCGGATGTGGTGGACTGGATACTGGTTGAACTCAGGGAAACAACCGGGAGTGTGTATACTGCAATTTCTGACTCCGTAGTCGGAAGGAAGGCATGCTTTCTCATCAAAAACGGGAACATCAGGGCGCTTGACGGAATTTCCAACCCCGTTTTTGATATTGTTGTGAATGACAACCTGTATGCTGTTCTCTGGCACAGAAACCACCTTGGCATCATGTCATCAACACCGCTGACTGCATCAGGAAACCTTTATTCTTATAATTTTTCGGATTCAAAATTCAAGGTCTTCGGCGCTGGTCTTGCCCATAAGGAAGTGGCTCCGGGAGTCTGGGGTATGACCGGTGGCGATGGCGATTCCGACAGCCAGGTGACCAACGGGGACAAAAATGGAGTCTGGGTGGGGCAATCGGGAAACGCCGGTTACATGAACGGCGATTTCAATTGCGACGGACAGGTGAATAATACCGATAAAAACGACATCTGGACACCCAACGGAGGCCTGGGTTCGCAGGTTCCCGACTGATGAAAAAGAAGAAGTGTAAGATTATATAGTCCGGCCGGGATACACTTTTAACGCCTCTTCAAGACAATTCATGGCCATTTTGAGATCGTTGACATTCAATACATAGCTTATCCTGATCTCATCTGTTCCTTTTCCGGGTGTGGCATAAAAGCCGGTGGCAGGGGCCAACAATACCGTTTGGTTTTCCCAGGAGAAGTCCTCAAGCAGCCACTGGCAAAACTTATCTGAGTTGTCGACAGGCAATCTGGCCACCACATAAAAAGCCCCTTTGGGATTGGGGCAGAAAGCCCCTTTAATGTTGTTGATGGAACTGACAACAACATTGCGCCGGGCATGGTATTCCTTCAACACTTTATCGAAATATGAATCCGGTGTTTCAAGGGCTGCCTCGGCGGCAACCTGTCCCAGCGTTGGCGGGCTCAGTCTTGCCTGGGCGAATTTCATGGCTGTTGCCATCAGTTTTTTGTTTTTGGATATCATGGCTCCTATCCTGACGCCGCATGCACTGTAACGTTTAGAAACAGAGTCAATAAGGACTGTGTTTTCGTCAAGGCCTTCCAGGTGCATCACTGATTTGTGCCGTTCCCCGTCGTAGCAGAATTCACGGTAAACTTCATCGGCGAAAAGATACAGGTCGTGTTTCAGCGCTATGTCACGGAGCGTTATCAATTCTTCATCGCTGTACAGATATCCTGTAGGGTTATTGGGATTGCAGATCATGATGGCTTTCGTCTTCGGGGTAACCGCTTTCTCGAATTCAGCGATCGGCGGCAGGGCAAATCCATTGTCGATGGAAGAGGGGATGGGTTTTACCACCACCCCTGAGTTAATTGCAAATCCATTGTAATTGGCATAAAATGGTTCGGGGATGATGATTTCGTCTCCTGTGTCCATACAGGAGTTCATCGCAAAAAGGATGGCTTCGGAAGCCCCTGCGGTTACAATGATATCGTCGGCAGTGACATGGATGCCGTTCCTGTCGTAATAGTCGGCTAATTTTTCCCTGTATTTCCGTATTCCGGCCGAATGGCTGTATTCCACCACCTTCATATCGAAATTTCTGACGGCCTCAAGGGCAACCGAGGGAGTTTCTATGTCGGGCTGGCCTATGTTGAGGTAATAGATTTTGACTCCCCTTTTCTTTGCTTCTTCAGCAAAAGGGATAAGCTTGCGGATGGGAGATGCAGGCATCTTCATTCCTTTGGCGGATATTGCAGGCATGATGTTTTATTTAAATATTATGGTTGCAAATATATAATTTTAGGATAAGGTAAAGCGAAAAGCAAAAAAAAACCCCGCAGATTTTACGGGGCTGTAGTTTTTATTTGATTTGCAGGCGCTTATTTGTTCAGTGGGGCTCCGCTCTCATCCACATTTTTCTGAGGAACCGGCTGATCGGACTGGGCAACAACATTTCCAACTATTTTCAGAGTTACATTGGGTGTTTTTGCGTTGGAATTCACCGTAACAGTTTTGTTGATCACACCCACCCTTTTGGTGTCATATTTCACTTTTATCGATTCGGATTCCCCGGGAAGCACCGGCTGTTTGGGCCACTGGGGGACCGTGCATCCGCAGGAAGATCTTACATTTGAAAGGATCAATGGTTCTTTCCCTGTGTTGGTGAATTTGAATTCGCAATTACCGTCCCCGTTTTGTAAAATTTTCCCGTAATCATGCTGGGTTTTATCAAAACTGATCTCCGGGGCGTTGGGATTATTCACTGCCGGATTGACAGCTTCCTGTTGCCTGGGGGCAGGCTTTTGGGCATCCGCCGGTTTAATCTCCTGGGCTTTCACAGAAAAATTTACGAATAAAGCGGCTATCAGAACTGCATACATCATTTTCATAATAATTATTTTTTAAATTTTAAAAGTTGCTGCAAATATAGAAATGAAACAGCTTCAGTGCAAGGGTTTCGTATAAGCCATTAACAAAAATTAACAGATGTAAATGAAATGTTAACGGATTGCATGGATTTTTATACTTTTGACATAATGAAAATTTAAATGAGCGATGATGAAACTACTATTCAATCCGTTGCCGGTAGTGATGGTGATATTTGCACTTGTTTATTCGTGCGAAAACAGGCCCAAAAGCAATACGGAAAATGCTGTGGGTGAAAAAGAAGATTCTGTCGTAAGGGTGGCACAGCCCGGCCCGCCGGTAATTATTTACAAAACCAAAAACAATTATTATGATAAAGTGCCGGTGATTTTAAGTGAGGATAAGGAAAGCATTGCCAGTTATCCCGACATCAGGGATGTTTACCGCAACGGACAGTATTCCTATCCCACCCGGTTAAATGACGGATTTCTTCTTGACAACAGGGGCATCGACAGAAACGTTGCCTTCCTGAAACTAACCTACGGCGAGTACAGTAAGCTTGAAAAAACACCTTCCGGCTCCGAACTGATGGAAATGATTCTGGATCCCGATCCCCTGACTGAAATGTACCATTGCGGCAGCAGGTCTAAATATAAGGATGTAGAGGGTGATCTGAACGGGCGGATTGATGCCGGCGATTTCACCGGATTTGAAAAGGTCAGGTAAGTTTTTCCGGCAAAAAGCAGTTTTATTCCTTTTGGTTATCCGTTAATTTTTCCCCGACAGGCTTGTAGTATTTTTTCAATTGATTCTTCTTTTGCATCAAAGTCGTCAGTGAATTGAACCAGTTGCATCAGTTTTCTTTTCATATCCGGTCATTATTATGTTTTTGGATTAAATGTCATTCTTTTCTGAAAATATTGGCGATGGTTTTACCTATGGTATCGATTTGTTCTATGGTCTTTAACAAAGAAGGATTCGCCAAATCAACTTTTTCTTCAGTTGATGCTGTGGATTGAGAGGGGTAAATCAAAAGAAAATTTTGTTTTTGAAAATATGTATTCAGATACAAGGGGATTTTTGACATGGCAGCCTGGTAGGAGAGCAGGTCTTTTCTGCTCAATACGATGATTACATTGTCGTCGTTCCTGATCTCTTTGTTTAAAATGGATATGTCGTCCCAGTCATTGAAAATGTTGAATCCTGTTTCGATGGGATGTTTCATGCAAATATCCTTAAAAAGTTTTATGGTTTTTTCTGATGAGTTAAATAGAATTCTGGCGCCTGTATTCATGCCCATATTCCATATTTTGGAAAGCCAGAAGGGGAACCCGATTTCATATTCGGCATTTTCAGGCACAATGACAAAATGCCGTTTTATAGTTGAAATGGGTTGAAACGGGTGGTAAATATAAGTAGCCACATTGCTTTTTGTTAAAATGCCTTCTGTAATATTGCCCAAAAAAGTGTCGGAAATGCCTCCTTTTACGTGAAGACCCAAAATAAGATCAGTGATATTGTGCTCTTTGATTATATTGGTAATGCAATTAACTAAACTCAGGTCATACCGAAGCAGGGTTTTTATTTCAATATCGGTAGCTGCTGCTGCAATTCTGGCTTTTTCAAGTAGTTTACGGGCTTTTTTTTCGGAATCGGGTTCTGTATTTTCGGTATTGATAATATTCAGCGCCACAAGTCCATCCCTGTTGTATTTTGATTTTATAATGGTGCTTAAATTGACCAGTTCGTCAATATTGTATGGGTTGCTTACCGGAATTAATATTCTTTCATTGATTACGGGCGGTTCGTCATCGGTCTGCTCTGAAAGTGCAATATTCTGAGCGCTTTTCTGGGTGGCAAACGACGCAATGGTGCAGGTAACCAGGATCATAATAATTGTACCGTTTAAAACACTGTCATTGAAAAGCCTGATGGGTTCATTATGGATGTTATATCCTGTGATAATGTTATAACCCACCAAAACAATGGCAAGGGTGGCTGCAGCCCTGGGATTCGTCAATCCAAAGATCAGCTTACGTTCATCCTTGCTGTAGTTGAAGTTTTTTTGAGTGAGCCATGCAGCAATATACTTTGCACCTATTGCAATCACAGACATAACAAATGCCACTTTGAGGGTTTCACGGCTGCTGAATGCTCTGTAATCAATAAGCATTCCCACACCGATCAAAAAGAAAGGAATAAAGATGGCATTACCCACGAATTCTATCCGGTTCATTAAAGGAGATGTCCGGGGGATCAGCCGGTTTAGGGCCAATCCTGCCAGAAAAGCCCCGATGATTGCTTCGATGCCGGCAATTTGGGAAAGTACTGCGCCTGAGAAAACGATGGCCAGCACAAAAATGTACTGTGATACGTTGTCTTGGTAACGCTTGAAAAACCAACGTGCTATGAGGGGAAACAAAAAAATTATGATAAAGGAAAAGGCGGCAAATGACAGTGACAATTTCATCCAGAAATTATAGTTCACTTCCCCGGTGGTTAAACCCACAACAACCGCCAGAACCAGAAGCGCCAGGATGTCCGTGATCAAAGTGCTGCCGACGGAAATGTTAACAGCCCTGCTTTTCCCAATGCCTAACCGGCTAACAATAGGATAGGTAATTAAGGTATGGGACGCAAACATGCTGGCCATTAAAACAGAAGTCAGAACTGAAAAATTTAATATATAAATGCCTGTGAAAGTGCCTGCTGCCATTGATATGACAAATCCATAAAGCCCAAGGATTGTGCTTTTACCGGCATTTTTCCTGAAATCGTTCATACCGATCTCAAGGCCGGCCAGAAACATGATGTAAAGCAGCCCGGCAGTTCCGGATACGATGATGCTGCTGTCGCGTGCCAACAGGTTCAACCCATTCGGACCGATGATAACCCCCGCAATGATCATCCCGAGAAGATGGGGGATTTTTATTTTGCCGGATAATATCGGAATGAACAGAATGATCAGAAGAATTATTAAAAACTTTAGCACCGGGTCTGCAATGGGTAAGTCTATGGGGAAAATGCTTAACATCATGATTCATTCATTGTAATCGCTGTAAAGATAGTCAATTTGCAAGTATTTCAGTTGTGCCGGACAGCCGTGATCAAAACACGGGTCATTTATTTGTGCAGGATTTTCGCTTAACGGAAAGGTCCGGTATTGCTTTTAAACTGCATCGGTTAAAGGGTCAAATGAACAAAATCCGGATTAAAACTGT
Organism: Bacteroidales bacterium; assembly: GCA_016927695.1. Taxonomy (GTDB): domain Bacteria; phylum Bacteroidota; class Bacteroidia; order Bacteroidales; family JAFGHD01; genus JAFGHD01. The sequence goes on along the minus strand of JAFGME010000160.1, from coordinate 18,945 downwards.
ATCTTTGTGAATATAATAGTGCATGGCAACTGAAAACACAAGTACCAAAGAACTGGATGGGAAACGGCTTTATTACAGCTTCTTAGCAGGGGCCCAGTATATTTTCATCTATTACAAAGCCATCAACAGGATCAATGTTTTTCCTGTTGCCGACGGGGATACGGGCACCAACCTGGCTTCCACCCTCCGGTCGATTATGGATACCTCTATCCCCACGAGCAACATAAAAGTAACGGCAACAGCCCTCGCCGATGCCGCCCTCGTTGGGGCGCGGGGCAATTCAGGGATCATTTTTGCCCAGTTCCTTTATGGAATAAGCAATGAGATAAAAAATGAGAAATGTCTTTCCGTTTCCGATTTTGCCGAAGTGGTAAAAAAGGCTGTGCGGTATGCCTATGAAGCGATTGCCAACCCTGTAGAAGGAACCATGATCACTGTGATCCGCGTATGGGCCGATTACCTTTATTCCCTCAAAGATAAAATCGATGAGTTTACAGAACTTATGAGCAGAGGTTATCAGAAAGCGCTGGAGGCTTTGCAGGACACACCAAAACAGCTTGAAGTCCTCGCCAGGGCCAACGTGGTGGATGCCGGTGCAAAAGGCTTTGTTATTTTCCTGGAGGGCATGATAGATTTTTTCAGGCATGGGGAAATCAGGAAGATCATTTCGTCGAGAAAAATCCTTAAGATCAGTGAGTTTCAGGAAATGCTCCATACCGAATCCCACATCACTTTCAGGTATTGCACCGAAGCCCTGATCGGGTTTGTCAGGCCGGATCAAAACAATAAACTGCTGCTGAAAGAGAGGGTGGAAAAATATGGCGATTCTCTTGTGATTGCAGGATCCCCTTCCAAAATCAGGCTTCATATTCACACGGATCAACCTGCCCGTTTGTTTTATGATTTACGAGGCCTGGGAAATATTATCTATAAAAAGGTGGACGATATGGTGCACCAGAATGACATTGTCCATCACCGGAAATGGGATATTGCCCTTCTGACGGATTCCACCTGCGATCTTCCCCGTGAACTGGTGGAAAAGTATCAGATACATATTGTTCCCCTGACGGTTCACTTTGAAAATGATTATTACATCGATAACGTCACCATCACGCCGGATGAGTTTTATTCCCTGCTCGAAAACTCCGAAACACTGCCGACAACATCACAGCCTACCTACAAGGATTTTGTCAATAAGTATCAGTTCCTCGCTTCGCATTATAAAAACATCTTAGGCCTGCACATCAGCGATAAACTGAGCGGCACTTTTTATAACAGCAGAAAAGCATCGGCGCTGGTTGCCAATAAAGGTGAAAACAAGGTTGGGGTCTTCAGCTCAAACAAACTGGCCAGTTCATTAGGGCTATTATTGATAAGGGCTGCAAGGGAGATAGAGCAGGGCGCTGAGTTTACGGAACTCTCCGCCAGGGTGGATTCATGGGTAAAAAAGTCGCACCTCCTGGTAAGCACGCAAACCCTCAAATATATGATCAAAGGGGGAAGGATAAGCCCCGTGAAAGGATGGTTGGGGGAACTGATGGGCATAAGACCGCTGGTACTGGTAAACCAGGCTGGAAAAGTTGTGCCTTTTGGAAAGCCTAAATCGGAAAAGTCAGCGCTCAGGATCGTATTTTCAGAAGTGGAAAAAATTCTTGTTACCGGTCCTCTGTGGGGATATGCCATTACACACGCCCAAAATCAAAGGGGGGCTGAACTGTATGCCAAAAAAATGAGAGAACTCACCGGAAAAGACCCCGAGTTTATCAGCCCTGCCTCCCCTGTGCTGGGAACACATACCGGCCCCGGTGTTGTGGCTGTTGCAATACTTATGAAGTAGTTGCTCAGGGAGTATGAAATAAAACCGCTTTTTTATTATTTCAGAATGATGATCTTTTTCAGGATGTGTGTGTTTCGTGATTGTATTTGAAGATAGTATATGCCATCAGGGAGGCCGCTTATAATGATGCTGTCTGGCATTTTGTTAATGGCTGAATTGCCTTCCGGTTTGCTGATGATCTTACCCTCAGGGTTATAAACTGTATATCCAATAATATCCATACCCGGAGCAGCTTCAATGAAAAAATGTCCGTCGGATGGATTGGGGAAAACTTTCACATCTTCCTGCTTTTCGGATTTATATTTTGGTAAGGCTGTGATGTAGTCATTGGAAAAATAAACCCCGTTTCCGGTGCAACAGAACAACACCATGGCGCTCATGGCCGGATTGTATCTGATTTTGTTGACGATCAGGCTGGAAAGGCCTTCATTCATGAATGTGAGGCCGCCGCTAAAAGGATCATAACATGCAATTCCTTCTTCCTGACCCAAAGGGTTTTCGCCCCATCCCACAAAGATATTCCCCATGGCATCCATGCCCGTCGCGGACATATTCACAGAGAAGAATTCATTGGCCCATGCGGCCCCGAAGTTCTCTGAGGAATAAAACCCTGACGACCAGGATTCATCAGGGAAAATTCCATAAAGCATTCCGTTGAAATCAAAGGTCATGGAACTGATCATCGGCGAACCCGGAGGAGCTGTATTCCAGGTATTTCCGCCATCCGGCGAATAAAAAATATTCAGTTGGTTATCCATTTCAGAAACGACGATGTTTTTATTGAAGAAATCCATAGCCACGATGTTTTTCCCTGAAAAAAAGGATTCGGTGACCCAGTTGATGCCACATTCAGAGCTTAACATTCCTCCCTGATAGCCAACGAAATACTTTTGTATATTTTTCTGGTAACAGATGAAATGGGGCATGGGAATAAATTCGAGCAGTGATATTTCCATGGTGGTGGGATTGAAAGTGTAGATTCCGTCGGAATAACTTCCGTTTCCCATAGCCAGAAGGATATTCATCCCGCTCTGGTAACAAGCTTCCCACACCGGAAGGTGGCTAAGGTGGAAGTGCTCCCAGTTGGAGAATTGTCCGTCGCCCAGCCAAAAACCATTGTCCGTGCAGATGATGCACCGGTTCATGTTGTCAACATTGAAGCAAACGTTGTGCGCCGTGATGCTGTCAGGGCCGAAAATGTTCCAGCTTGCCCGGAGACTGACTGAAACAGAAAGCAGCAGAAAAAGCATGAACAATGTACCGTGTTTCATTTTGATTCAATTTTGATAAAAATACAAAAAAAGCAGGGGATACAGGGTGAAAAGTAAAATATTTCTGTGAGGGAATAATTAAACTGAAATGCTTACTTTAGCGACCACATTTCAGTAAGATGTTAAAAAGATGATAAACAGGGAGTTATTAAATCCGGAAAGCATTGTCGTGGTAGGCGGATCAAATGATACCACAAAACCGGGAGGGAAGATACTGAAAAACATAATTGACGGTAATTACGGAGGCCGGTTGTGGGTGGTAAACCGTAATGAGACTGAAGTACAGGGGATCAAATGTTTTGCTTCGCCCGGTGATTTACCGGAGGTTGAACTGGCGATCATTGCCATTGCAGCCCGCTTTGTTTTTGATGTTGTGAAAATTCTCACCGAAAAGAAAAAAACACGCGCCTTTATTGTTCTAACGGCAGGTTTCAGCGAAGAAAGTGAGGAGGGCAGGATGATGGAGGAGAAGATTGCCGGACAGGTCAATGCATACAACGGCGCCCTTATCGGGCCTAATTGCATAGGTGTGCTCACCCCTGCCTATTCGGGAGTTTTTACCCTGCCCATACCAAAACTGCAGCATGATGGCTGTGATTTTATCTCAGGCTCGGGAGCCACAGCCTGTTTTATTATGGAGGCGGGCATACCCAGAGGGCTGACCTTTGCGAATGTTTTTTCTGTGGGTAACTCAGCACAGATGGGCGTGGAAGAAATTCTCCGCTTTATGGATGAAAGCTATGAGTCAGGAAAGAGTTCAAACGTCAAATTGCTGTATATCGAGAATCTTAAAAAGCCGGAAATGCTTTTAAAGCATGCTTCGTCACTGGTCAGGAAGGGCTGTTATATTGCCGCCATTAAAGCAGGGGTTAGCGAGGCAGGAAGCAGGGCCGCATCTTCCCATACCGGCGCTTTAGCCAGTCCCGACACTGCCGTGGATGCCCTGTTTAAAAAGGCGGGTATTGTCCGCTGCCATTCCAAGGAAGAGCTCATCAGTGTGGCGTCCGTGTTCAGGCATCCTCCACTGAAAGGGAAAAACATTGCAGTGATCACCCATGCAGGAGGCCCGGCTGTAAAGCTGACCGATGCACTGTCGGAGGGTGGATTGTCTGTGCCACCGATAACCGGCCCCAAAGCCGAAGAATTGAAACAACGTCTTTTCCCGGGTTCCTCGGTATCGAACCCGATTGATTTCCTGGCGACCGGCACAGCCGGACAACTTGGTTTCATTATTGATTTTGTGGAGGAGAAACTGGATCAGATGGATGCCATGGTAGTTATTTTCGGCACGCCCGGACTATTTCCGGTGAACGATGTGTATGACCTCCTTGACCGGAAAATGAGCGCCTGCAGCAAACCTATTTATCCGGTACTGCCTTCCACGCTCACTGCCCATGCAGAGGTGGAGGAGTTTTTGGCCCGGGGAAGGATCAACTTTCCTGACGAGGTGGCCCTGGCAGAGGCGCTGGCCAGGGTATATTATAAAACCAGTCCAAAGGAGCCTGCCAAACCTGGATTTCAAATCAACACAGCCAATATCCGCAAAGTGGTGGACAACCGGTCGGAGGGATATCTTTCACCCGGTGATGTTCAGACCCTGTTAGATGCTGTGGGTATTCCACGCGTTCCGGAAAAAATCGTTCACAACCGTGAAGAGGCATTGGATGCAGCAGCCGAAGTGGGGTTCCCTGTGGTTATGAAGGCCGTAGGGCCTATCCATAAAAGCGACACCGGAGGCGTAATACTGAACATATCAGAAATTCATAAAGTGGGGGATTACTTCAACCTGCTCATGACCATCGAAAACACCAGCGCCGTGTTGGTGCAGTCGATGAAAAAGGGTCTGGAGGTTTTCGCCGGGGTGAAATATGAATCGGGTTACGGACACCTTATCATGTGCGGTTTAGGAGGTATTTTCATTGAAATACTGAAAGATGTCAACTGTGCTTTGTTGCCCATTGACCAGGAAGATGCCCTCGACCTGATCCGCAAGCTCAAAAGTTACAAAATACTTGAAGGCATAAGGGGAACAGAAGGGATTAACCTTTCTCTTTTTGCTGAAATTCTTACCCGGGTTTCCGCCCTCACACAGGCCGCACCCGAGATTTCAGAGATGGACCTCAATCCCCTGATGGCTTCGGGAAAAGATATTTTTGCCGTAGATGTGAGAATATGTTTGAGAAAATAGAACAAACCATTAGTTTTGTAAAACTGTTTGATTAAGAAATACATTCAATATGGCTGATATTGCAACAAAGAACAAATTGTACATTCTGCCGGGTTTCAGTTCCATTCCCAGGACTTCCAAAATTGAATCCGACCGTGAAAAACTGCTGAAAGATTTTGAAGATTTCAACAACTTTGAGCAATCCCGGGAACTCAAAGAATTTTATACATTGCAGGAGTATATCAGTTCCAAAGAATTCGCTGTTCTGCAGGATGAAATTGAAAAAGAAAAGAAGGAAGAGAATGGAAAAATTGCCCTGTACGGCGAACAGAAAAAATCCGCCGTTTTTAAAAAATATTTTAAGTTCAGGGAATCACCCAGGCTGAAAAGATATCAGGCTTTTGAATCTTCCAAAGAACTTGCAGATTATCTCGAACTTGAAAAACTGGTGACTTCCGCTGCTTTTACCGAAAAGAGAAATAAAAGCCAAAATGTGCTTGAAGGTTTGAAGGCTAAGGAAAATGAGCTGAAAGCCCTGAAAAAGTCATCTGAATCAGAAAAATATGAGGAACTGAAGGCTGAGGTTTCATCAGCGGGGTATCAAAAGGCCCTGGAAGCCGCAGGCAATGAACTTAAGGATGTAAATGCAAAGCTTGATCAGTATAACCAGCTAAAAAAATCCAGGCCTTTCAAAGAATATTTTAAATTCGGGCAATCGCAACGCTACAGGGATTTCGTTTCTTTTAGCGGTTCAAAACAGTTGGCGGATTATCTCGAACTTGAAAAATACCTTCAGTCAGATGCCCACAAAAGCAGGCTTGCAGAGATCAGTAAAAAAGAGAACAGCGAAGCGGAAAAGAAAAAACAGTACGAGGAGTTCAGAAATTCAAAAAAATATAAATGGTACACAGGCCTCAGAGAATCGAATGTATTTAATGAACTGAGGAAATGGGAAGCTGTTTTTGTGGATGAATTTGACGGCAACAAACTTGACCATGACCGGTGGATGACACGTTATTACTGGGGTGAGAAACTGATTGATGATGCTTACGCCCATGAGTCGGATTTTGCTTTCCCCACCGACGGAAATAATGTGGGGGTGAATAAGGGTATTATGAAAATTGAGCTACGGAAGGAAAAGCATAATGGGAAGGTCTGGAATCCGCCGTTTGGCTTTGTTCCGAAAGACTTTGAATACACCACGGGCATCGTCGGGATGCAAAAAAAACACTGGCTCAGGTATGGAAAAATTGAAGCCAAGATAAGGGTGAATTTTGCCAAACCGGCCCAGTACAATTTCTGGATGACCACCGGGAAAATGCTTCCCCACATCGACATCATGAAGCTGGATAAGAAGAAATCAAACGTTACGACCTCGGTTTACTGGGGCGAAATGGCGCCGGGGAAAAGCCCTGAGCACAGGCTGGTGGATAATAAAGGAGCGGATGCATCGCGTGATTTTTTCATTTACACCCTTGAGTGGACGAAAGACAAGCTGGTATGGAAGATCAACGGTCTGGTTGTTAATGAACAAACACAAGGCGTACCTCAGGAAGAGATGTCTGTTGTGTTCAGCCTGAACCTCATGAACAAGCCCAATGATTCAAAGCTTCCTCTCTCCATGGAAGTGGATTGGATCAGATGTTACAGGCAAGCATGACCATTGCTTTGCAAGTCCGGGTTGTCCTGATCGGTGAAAATCAATAATAATCTCTGTTATGTTTGTTAAGATACTTGCGTTGTCGTTGTATGCCCTGATGGTTATTGCCATTGGATACATGGGCATGAAAAAAACCAGGTCTTTTTCCGATTTTTTTCTTGGAGGCGGCAATATCGGGCCATGGATGTCGGCATTTTCGTATGGCACGGCCTATTTCTCAGCGGTTGTCTTTATTGGTTTTGCGGGGAAAGTGGGCTGGTATTTCGGGTATTCCGGCATGTGGATTGGCATTTTCAACGGATTGGTAGGCGTATTGGGCGTTTGGTGGTTATTGGGATGGAAGATCAAAAAAATGTCGGTCGAATACAAGGTGCACACCCTCAGCGAGTACCTGGAAAAGAGGTACAACAGCCCTTTTTTGAAATTATTTGCGTCCATTACCATTTTCGTTTTCCTGATCCCTTATTCCGCTGCTGTATTCATTGGGCTTTCTTATCTTTTCACTTCCACTTTCCCGGGCATAGAATACTGGCATGCCGTTCTGTTTATTGGGATTTTCACTGCCATTTACCTGGTGATGGGAGGATATAAATCCATGGCCATGATCGATGTGATCTTCGGCATGATTATGATTGCAGGGGTAATCGTGCTGGTCATTTTCACTATTAACAGGGGTGATGGAATTGGCCATATTTCAGATGCTTTACGCAACATCAACCCAAAACTAACATCAGCCATTGGCCCTCCGGGATGGTGGCCGTTGTTTTCCCTGGTAGCCCTGACAAGCATTGCCCCTTTTGCCATGCCACAGCTTGTGCAGAAGTTTTATGCCATCAGGGACAGGAAATCCATTATGACAGGAATGATTGCCTCCACTTTTTTTGCCTTGCTTATCGGGATCATCGCCTATTTCATCGGTTCCACCACACCCATTTTCCTAAATCCTGACGTCGCTCCGGCAGCCTTCCTGCCCGACGGGAAACCCAATGTGGACGCACTTATCCCTGAACTGCTGACACGCATCATTCCTGAATCGCTTTCCATTGTGATCCTTTTGCTCCTCCTTTCTGCTTCCATGTCAACACTGGCTGCGCTGATACTTATTTCAAGCTCTTCCCTTTCAAAAGACTTTTATGCCGGATTTATCAATAAACAAGTTTCCGACTCCGGATTGACCAGGCTGATGAGGTACAGCAACGGTTTCTTTGTCCTGCTTTCGATGATCATTGCATTTCTGAAGCCGGACACCATCGTGGCCATTTTGGGAGTGTCCTGGGGAGCCATAGGCGCTGCTTTTTTAGGTCCTTTCATCTGGGGATTGTTTTATAAAAGGGCGAATGTTTACGGAGCCATTTCCTCTGCCGTGGCAGGGCTTTCGGTATGCCTTCTGCTTTATTTGTGGGGAATGCCCTCCCCTGAGGCGGGCACCATAGGCATGGGCGTGTCGTTGGCGGTAAACCCCCTGATAAGTCTGATGACAAGAAAAGGTTGAACGGGAAGGGTGTGCTGATTTTTATTATTTTTACAGGCAAAATTAATGACATCTGAAATGGAGTCCAAAATATTCAAAATTCTGGTGGTCGATGACGAAAAGGATGTCAGGGAGTTCCTTGGTTATAACCTTAGAAAGGAAGGCTACAATGTACTGACAGCTAAAAACGGACGCGAAGCCGTTCACATTGCCTTCAGCGAAAAGCCCCATCTCATCATCCTTGATGTTATGATGCCTGAAATGGACGGTATAGAAACCTGCAACGAGCTCAGACGAATTGATTCCCTGAAAAACACGATCATTATTTTTCTGACCGCCAGGAGTGAAGACTACTCACAGATTGCGGGCTTTGAAGCAGGAGGCGATGATTATGTGGCCAAGCCCGTAAAACCCAAAGTGCTTGTCACGCGTGTGAAGGCGTTGCTGAAAAGATACCGGAACGACGACATCCCTGAAAGCATCATGGATTTTGAAGGTTTTTCCATTAACCCTGAAAAATTTGTGGTGATCAGAGACTCCAAAGAGATAACTCTTCCCAAAAAGGAGTTTGAGCTGTTAATGGCGCTTGCCTCCCGGCCCAATAAAGTTTTTTCCAGAGAGGAGATATTTTCGAAGGTATGGGGTTCAAATGTGATCGTAGGCGACAGGACAATCGACGTGCATATCAGAAAAATCAGGGAAAAGCTTGGTATTGAAAGCATTAAGACCGTTAAAGGGGTCGGATACAAATTTGAAGCCTGATGAGCAGAAACGATCCTAAATTTCTTGCCTTGCTGATCTCACTGATCATCACGGTTTTCTTTACCCTCGTATTTTTTGTCGTCAGCTATTTTTTTTATGAAATCAGGTTATTACCGCTTTTGATAGTGGATATTATGCTTTTTTCGTTCTGCTACCTCATCCTTAATATTACCCTGAAAAAATTCATCTATGACAAAATCAGGCTTATTTATAAAACCATTCATAACCTTAAAGTCACCAAGGGTGAGGAAAGGAACCTCATCCCCCAGGAAAACATCATCGAAAATGTGAGCGCCGAAGTCAGGAAATGGAGGAGCAACCAGATTCTTGAGTTAGAGAAAATGAAAGAACTGGAGAATTACAGGAGAGAGTTTTTAGGCAACATTTCGCATGAGCTGAAAACGCCGATTTTCAATATTCAGGGTTATGTACTTACACTTCTTGACGGTGGTCTGGAAGACCCGTCGATCAATAAACAATATCTCCGCCGTACGGAAAAAAGCATCAACAGGATGATCGCCATCGTAGAAGATCTGGAAACCATTGCCCATCTTGAGTCCAATGAACTGCAGCTGGATATCAGAAAATTTGATATTGTCGCCCTTACCCGGGATGTGATCGAATTTCTGGATATGAAAGCAAAAAAGAAAAAAATAAGCATCTATCTGAGGGAAGACTATGATAAGCCGGTTTTTGTTATGGCTGACCAGAAGAGGATAAGGCAGGTGCTGATCAATCTCATTGATAATTCCATAAAATACGGTAACCCGGAGGGAGGGAAGACAAAAATCAGCTTTTTTGATATGGATGAGAATTTATTGGTGGAAGTTACCGATAATGGCGCCGGCATTGCCCCTCAGGACATACAGAGGGTTTTTGAAAGGTTCTACCGGACTGAGATGGCCCGGTCGAGGGAACTGGGAGGTACCGGATTGGGTCTGGCCATTGTGAAACATATCATTGAAGCCCATAACCAGACCATCAACGTCAGGAGCAAAATTGGCATCGGATCCACCTTTGGATTTACCCTGAAGAAAGCCGAATGAATTCCGGAAGTGTGATTCATTGCATTAAAGCAGAAACCACAAGGGGCCTGTGCCTTGAAAAAACAGAAGAGACACGATTTTTTGAACAACTTCGAAACAGGTAAAACACTGTTAAATCTGAATACATGATGGATCGGATTTTCAGGAATGCCGAATCTTGGCTGAGAAATATTCATATACCCATCCCGCTTTGGCATTTCCAATGATTGCGGCCAATTCAGCCAGGGAAGCTGTTTTGATGTTTTTTACCGATTTGAACCGCTTCAGCAGTTTCTCAGCGGTTTCAGGCCCGATGCCCTGAATGCCTGTGAGTTCTGTTTTGATGGTGCCTTTCTCCCTCCTTGTCCTGTGGTGTGTGATGCCAAAGCGGTGGGCTTCATCACGCAGTTGCCGGATTACCCGTAGCGTTTCCGATTTTTTATCAAGGTACAGCGGAACAGGATCGTCGGGATAATATATCTCCTCCAGCTTTTTTGCCAGCCCCACTACCCTGATCCTTTTATTAAGCCCAAGTTTCTCAAGGCTTTTGATTGCTGCATTAAGCTGTCCTTTGCCGCCGTCAATAACAATGAGTTGCGGCAGATCCAGGCGCTCTTCCAACACCCTTTTATATCTCCTGTACACGATTTCCGACATCGAGGCATAGTCATCCGGACCGGTGACTGTTTTTATGTTGAAGTGCCTGTATTCCTTTTTTGCCGGTTTGCCATTTAAAAAGCATACCATTGCAGCGACCGGGAAATCTCCCATGATATTGGAATTGTCGAAACATTCTATGCGGCGGGGTTCCTCACTCAGTTTCAGGTCAGACATCATGGTGGACATCAACCGGTGGGTGTGCCTTTCAGGATCGGTGAGTTCCAGTTGTTTCTTCTTTTCCAGGCGGTAGAACCTGGCGTTTCTTTCTGAGAGTTCGAGCAGTTGTTTTTTATCGCCTCTTGCGGGAATAGTGAATTTCAACTCCAATATGACCGGGGGTATGGCGAAGGGGATAACGGCCTCTGTTGCATTGCTTTCAAAGCGGCGGTGAAGATCTAAAACAGCAGTGGTCAGCAAATCTTCACGCACCTCATCCAGTTTTTTCACCAGTTCAATGGTGTGGGATTGCACTATGGCTCCCTGGATAACCTTCATGTAATTCACGTAAGCTACATCCGGATTATCCACCAGGGAATAAACATCCAGGTTGCTCAGCCGTGGATTGACCACCGTTGATTTGCTCCTGTAACGCTGAAGAAGTTCCAGTTTTTCCTTGACTGATTGTGCTTTCTCGAACTCCAGCCTGCCGGCATACTCTTTCATCAGGCTTTTAAGCCGTTCAATCACAAGGGTAATGTTTCCCCTGATGATATCCCTGATGGAAGCAATGGTTTGATTGTAATCCTCCTCATCCTGAAGCCCTTCACAGGGGCCCTGGCAATTCCCCAGGTGATATTCAAGGCAAACCTTGTATCTGCGCTTTTTGATGTTTTCCTGTGAAAGATTGTACTTGCAGGTCCTGAGCTGATAAAGCTGCCTGATCAGGTCAAGCAGTGTGTTCATCATCCTGACCGATGCATATGGTCCGAAATATTCGGAACCGTCGCGGATCAGGTTGCGGGTGGAAAATATCCTGGGAAAAGGTTCTTTTTTGATGCAAATCCATGGAAATGTTTTATCGTCCTTCAACATCACGTTATAACGGGGCTGGTACTCCTTAACCAGATTGTTTTCAAGGAGAAGGGCGTCCAGTTCAGTGTCAACCACTGTGTGTTGAATATCGTAAATTTTTTTCACCAGTACCCTTAGTTTACCGCTTAGCGGATGGTCTTTGGTGAAATAGGAAGAAACCCGTTTTCTGAGGTTTTTGGCTTTGCCGATGTAGAGTATTTTACCGTTACTGTCAAAATACTGGTAAATTCCCGGTTTGTCGGGAAGTGTTTTGATTAAGGGGTCGAGTTTGTCAAAGTATTTATTTGCCGCTTTCATTTTGATTTTGCCCTGATTTCAAAAAAGCATCCCACCCCTGTGCCGTTAGCGGAACCTGGCTGCCGGAAGAGGTGATGAGGTTCATCCCTTCCCCTTTGCCGGTGATATGACCGATGATGCTAACCCCTGTCAATTCTTTTATTTTGGGGAAATCACTTTGCGAAACGGTAAAAAGCAGCTCATAATCTTCACCTCCGTTCAGGGCAAAGGTCACCGGGCTTATGTTGAATTCATGGGCAGCATTGATGGTGGAGGGATCAATGGGAATTTTATTTTCGTAGAGATTGCAGCCTGCTCCGGATGCTTTACAGATGTGAATAATCTCTGATGCCAGGCCATCGGAAATATCGATCATGGAGGTGGGTTTGATCTCCTTTTCAAGCAAAAGTTTTACCACATCTGTCCTGGCTTCGGGTTTGAGCTGCCTGCCGATAATATAATCGTGACCTTCCAGGTCGGGTTGCATTTTGGGGTCGGAGAGATAGACCTGCTTTTCCCTTTCCAGCATAAGCAGCCCGGCGTATGCGGCTCCAAGGTCGCCGGTAACCGCCAGAAGGTCGTTTGTGTTGGCAGTCCCCCTGTAAACAATACGGTCCAAAGGAGCTTCACCGATGACAGTGACAGAAATCACCAGTCCTGAACGGCTCGAAACGGTATCGCCCCCGATGAAATCAACTCCGTACACCTTACATGCAAGTTTTAATCCCTGGTAGATTTCCTCCAGCGCCTCTACCGAAAAACGGTTTGAAACGCCGAGGCCCACCACCATTTGTCCGGGCAGTCCGTTCATGGCGGCAATATCTGAGAAATTCACAATGGCGGCTTTGTATCCCAAGTGTTTCAGGGGTACATAACTCAGATCAAAGTGGACATTTTCAATGAGCAGGTCTTTGGTGATGATTACGGCATTTTCACCATAAGCCAGGATGGCGGCATCGTCGCCAATCCCTTTGAGGGTGCTGGGATTCCTGCACACAATATCCCGGGTGAGCCTTTCGATCAGCGGAAATTCACCTAATTCCGATAACTCTGTCCTCAAAATGTTTTTTTCCAGCATGGTTCGTCCTCTTAAAATCTTCGCAAAAGTACCACATCTAAGGGGCTAATTCAAATTTATTTACTTTTGGCAAAATATGAGGTAACTGGTTTAGTTATTACAGGAGATCAAAATGAAATGGTTCACAGAATAGCGCTCATGCATGGAATTCGTTAATCCTTTGTTTCTTTACGGACTTTTGGCCGTTTCCATTCCGGTGATCATCCACCTGTTTAATTTCCGGAGGTTCAGAAAGGTCTATTTTACCAATGTGAGATTCATCAGGGAAATAAAAGCAGAAACCCAGAAGCAGTCGAAACTGCGTCATTTGCTTGCCCTTATTGCACGGATCCTCGCCATTGCTTCCATTGTGCTGGCATTTGCTCAGCCTTACATCCCTGTAACGGAAGAACAGGAAAGCAGGCAGCCGGTCAGCGCTGTAAGTATCTACATCGACAATTCTTTCAGTATGAAAAATGCCCTGGAAGGGGGAAATCTCCTTGACAGGGCCAAAAAAATGGCCTCCGAAATTGCTTTATCTTACAGGAATACCGATATTTTTCAGCTTTTGACCAACGATATGGAAGGACGGCATCAAAGGTTTGTCAGCCGGGAAGAACTTCTGAAGCTCCTGGATGAGGTTTCCTTTTCTCCTGCCTTCCGGACGGCTAAAGAGATTCTTCAAAGGCAAACAGATGTTTTTGAAGCGGACAACATTCAACAAAAAACCATCTACCTTATTTCAGATTTTCAGAAAACCCTTTTTGTGGATGAGATGCCGGAAACCGACTCACTCACGGCTGTTTTTGCGGTTCCCCTGCAGGCAGAGTCGCAGGCCAACCTTTATGTGGATTCGTGCTGGTTTGCATCGCCCGTGCGCCAGGCCGGCAAAAATGCCGAACTGTTTGTCAGAATCAAAAACACCGCAGATATGAGGTATGAAAAGATCCCCGTCCGGCTCAACATACTTGGTAAGCAACGAAGCGTTGCCGGTATTGACGTGGAAGCCAACGGATATGCCGATATTCCTTTGTATTTTACCAATTATGACGAGGACATTGTGAACGGCTCTTTAGAAATAAATGACTATCCGGTCGATTTTGACGACAAGCTGTTTTTTAGCTGGTATGTAGCGCCACAGATTCAGTTGCTGGCTGTGAATGGCGATGGTGAAAGCGCTTATCTGAACTCCCTGTTTAAGGAAGATACTGCATTCACATTAAAGAATGTACCGGCCGGCAACATCAATTATGCAGAATTGGGGAAATATCATGTGATCTTCCTCAACAGTATGAATTCACTATCCTCAGGCCTGCAACAGGAAATCGGCCGTTATGTTGAAAACGGCGGAACGCTTGTCATTATTCCGCCCGGCATCCCTGAAGCTGAGGGTTATAATGATTTTTTCACAGATATGGGTCTCAATGGTTTTGCCGGAATGGATAACAACCCCAGAAAGATTGAATTTATTAACCTTGAACATCACCTGTTCCTGGATGTTTTTGAGGAAATACCGGAAAATATTGATCTTCCTTCGGTAATTTCGCATCATGTGATCAGCCGCAGAACACAATCGGTTTTTGATGTCCTGCTTGAGGTTCAGGGCGGCTCCCCGTTTTTAACCTGGCAAAAGGTGCAAAAGGGGCAGGTGTATTTGTTTGCTTCTCCCTTTGATATTAAATACACCGACTTCCCGAAACATGCCATTTTTGTTCCTGTCCTTTACCAGATTGCCCTCTCAGGCGTTCCATCCGACCGGTTATACTATACCATCGGTAAAAATGAGAGCATTGAAACGGAGAGAATAAGTCTGACAGGTGATGAACCGGTCAGTGTAAGAAACGAAGCCGGCGATTTTGAGGTGATCCCTGAAATGAAGAGGTCGTTGACCGGCCACCTGCTTGATTTTCACAGCCAGGTGAAAGAGGCCGGAAACTATTATATTTACGATTCAGGCAGGCCGGTAAAAGGTATTTCTTTTAACTACAACCGCAGTGAATCAGTGATGGATTATTTCTCCCCCGATGAATTGAAGGAGGTGGTGAACCAGGGTCAAAATGCCGGTTTTTATGTGATAGATTCTGCAAAAAAGCCTGTGGAACAAACCATTTCGGAATTCAGCAAAGGAATATTGCTCTGGAAATGGTTTGTCGTTTCGGCGCTTGTCTTTCTTTTGCTGGAGGGCATGATCCTCAGGTTCATGAAATAAAGCCGGATTTATCTTATCATCAGCTTATGCCTCGAAACGGTTTTATCAACATTGAATTCAAGGATATAGGTTCCCTTTTCCAGGCCTGAGGTCTGCAGTATCTCAATGTGCTTTCCGGCCGGTTTGACTGCCGGCCCGGTTTCCCTCACATTCTGTCCGCCGGTGTTTATCAGTCTGAAAAAAACCGTTCCTTCATTTCCCAGGCTATACTCCAGATTTACTGTATTGCGGGCCGGGTTGGGTGAAAGGCTCAGTTCACGGATTTTTTGGGGTTGGGCCACGGGTTCGGCAGAAACAACGGGTGAGTTGTAGAAAATATAATTTCCCTTGCCGCTGTCCCAGTTGGTAATCACCATATCCGGAGATTCACTGTATTCGTAATCCACTGTCACTACATCCCCCTGTTTGAGATTGTCTTTGAAAGATATCCAGTTTTTGTTCGGGAGACAGGTGAAGAAACTGCTTTTGACACTCATCCCGTTGATCCTGACATCCAGGATGTTTTCAACAAGCTGGTCGTCCAGATAAACCACAGAAACAGACTGGTTGATGCCGATGGTTTGTGTTTTTACCTGTATCCCGTCTTTATTGAGGTCTGCCATCTGAATGGCTTCCACCACAGAGCTGGTTGAAGAAGTGTAGGAAGTAGTGGTTTCAAAGCCGGAAGCATTGCCCAGGGCAATTTTGACGGGCAGCCACCATCCGCCGTAGATCAGGTCAGGAAAACCGTCGTTATTGATCTCTGCAAGAAGAATCCCCGACCCGTAACCAAAGGGGTTGGAAGTCCATGAAGCTGTGCTTGTGGCCGGAATGCCCGATTCAAAAGTGTAGTGCCTGACTTTGCCGTCACCGCCCAACTGGCTGTTGCCGGTCATCACAATCCCCGGGGTGCTGTTGCCTGAGGTAAAGCCGATATCCAGGGAGTTGATATAGTTTGACGGTTCGCCTGACTGCCAGGCAGCAGTGGGGGAGATGTTCCCGGTGTTGTCGGCCAGATATATGTAGTTGGGTGTTTCTTCGCTGGAGAAGACTACATCGAGAAAGCCGTTGTTATCCATGTCGGCAAAATCGACATCGAGCGACCCGAAAGCGTTGGAGGTCTCCCATTCGGGACACTGACTGAAGAAACCGTTGTTATTTATGAAAATTTTCCCTTTGTCATAAAGGCTGCCGTAGGGTTCCCCTCCTGTGGTGGCCAGGTCAGGATCTCCATCGCCATCGGCATCGCCAAGGGCGCAACTGAAAGTGTAAAAGTTGCAGGAAACAAAGGATGGCGTGCTTTCCAGATCACCTTCCTGATTGTAATATACTTTCACTTTGCCGGGTTCCCCGAATCCGCTGTGACCGATATACACCGATACGGCTACATCGGGCCAGCCGTCTAAATCTATATCCCCCACAGCAAGATGTCCGTGGTAGTCAATATCTTCCGACTGCCAGTCGGGATCTGCGTTGAAAGTGCCGTCACCCTTGTTGTAATAAACCACAAGATGCTGAATTTCGATGTCGTTCCCGTTGGCCACAATCATGTCCTTCCATCCGTCGCCGTTGATATCCGCCAGTCCGAGGCCGGTTGCAATATGCCCGTTGGGGTTGGATTGCCAGTCGGGTGTTGTGTTGAAAGGGATCGTCTGGGCATAGATTGTTCCTGAGGTTATCAAAGCCGCAAGAAATGTTGTAATGATGTCTTTCATTGGTGTAGGAGTTTTTTTGAATATCATAAACAAAAATAAGCAATAATTGGGATTGAATACCCTTCGGAATAAAATCCGAAAATGCTTACTTTGTGGCAGGTTTTATTCATGCTTTGCGGGCAGGGCGGTCACCCTGCCAAACCCGAAAAATCAAATTTTCTAAGTTTTACATATAAAATAGGGATGTAAAGAATAATGAACACAGCAGCCTCGGACATGCTGAACCATAAACCCTGATCCATCCATTTTTTCAGGATCAGGTCGGAAAAAATAATTACAACCAGCCACACCGCCGGAAGTACAAGGAAACGGAGAAATTGTCTTTGTGAAAAATATCGCAGGCTGTCGTTCAAATAGAACAATATAAAAAGCAACAGGTAACAGGCCAGGGTGGTGACAGCAGCAGCTTCATACCCCCAGTATGGGACAAACAGGAAGTTCAGCGCAATGTTGATGGCGCCTGAAAAAATTACCGTTACTGCTATGGCTTTCAACTTGTTGGCGAATTTCAACCTGGCCTCATAAAACAGGCTGAGCCCGTAAAGGAATGCGCTGATAAAAATCCAGGGCATCACAGTGAAACCTTCCCTGAATTCCGGGCCTAAAAGTAAGAGGGAAATCTCCCTTGAAAAAAGACTTGCGATTGCAACCACCGGAATGCCAAATAAGATAAAAAGCTGTATATACCTGTATATCAGTATTCCGGATCCCTCATAATCAAATTCAAGACGTTTGATAAGGGTCGGGTTAATGGTGTTGAAAAAAACCGCCACCAGCGCGGCAATGCTGATCTGACTGATGTTGTAAACCTGATTGTAGATGCCCACGTCGCCCATGTCATGATAAAGGGCAATGATGTAACGGTCGGAGGAAACCAGGGCCAGCATCCCCAGGTTGGCAATCAGGCCTGCAATCCCATAACGAAGCAACATCTGAAGAGCCTCTTTTGAAACGGCTTTCAGACTGATCCTCAGTCTTTTTCCCTGGTCAGCAGCCAGAAACAACAAAGCCAGGAGATCAACAGCGATATAACTGGTAAGGACGGCTTCTATCCTGTATTCTTTAATAAAAGTCATCCAGACCAGCAACCCGAAACTGAGCAGGGCCCTTATGGATTGTATTGAATTATATTTCAGCGCTTTCCCCTCGAGGCGGATCACAATGAGTATCAGCCCTGCCGTTTCACTAAGCAGAAAACGGCCATAGGAGAGCAGCGCCAACCGGTTGACGAGGGAATTGTTGCCCGATCCGGCCCAGATCAGGGCAACTGCAGCCATTACGAGGGCGGAAGCAACATACAGCACAAAAAGATTCGAATACAAAACCCCCTGCCTTTCCTGCTTGCTGAAATGATTGTAATATCTCCACATACAGCTTCCCAGCCATGAAAACAAAGCCACTGAAATAAATGAGAAAGTAATGGTCACGATGCCCAGATAACCATACTCTTCGGGTGTGAAATATCTGGTAAAAACAGGTGTCCGGGCAAAGCCGGCAATCATCGGGATGAGGGTCCCTAAGAAGTACCATCCCAGGTCGTGCATGAAAAGGTTAACCTGCTTTCCGGATTTATTTCTGTTTTCGGAATTACTCATTTGAACTTCCTGTTACCAACTCCCTGAATATTTTCAAAAGTTTTTCCTCCATAAATTCCCAGCGGTATTTCTGGTCGGCGGCTTGTTTGCCGTTGTTGCTGAGATGGTTGTATAATTTTTTGTCGTCCAGCAATTTGAGTAGGGCTGCGGCAATCTCTTCCGGGCTTTCAGGATTGACGGTAATTCCCGCCTGATCTCCTGATAAATATTCATTCACATGACCGAAGTT
>JAFGME010000159.1 GCA_016927695.1 Bacteroidales bacterium | reverse complement strand
TTGATTTTCTTTTAGGCTTTTCATTAGATGGAAGCCGCAACACTTCCCTTTTTAATTGTGCAAAGGAAACAGGCAGTAAAGGCGTTGAAAGAGATATTGCTAAACAATTATGCAAAAGAGGCGCGGAATTGTGCGGCTTAGACGCTCAGGAAACCATTACAACCTTTTCAAGCGGATATGACACAGGGTTTACTGATACCGAAGAAAATATAGACATTAAAAATAATGACGGTTCTACAAAGGCTTTCAGCAATTCAATTCAAATTACTCACCCCAAAACCGGCGAACTACTTACAACTGAAAAATGGTTTGCAGAACGTATTGCCGAACTGTTTTGTGATAAAATACGCTTTAATCAGACATCAGGAAAATTTCTCATCTACGACGGGAAAAAATGGTTAAACGATGAACACGGCAAAATCTTTGAATATGCAGAATACACCCTTAAACTTATCCGCAAAAAAACAAAGAATTTTGAAGGTGATCGGGGAAAATTAGTCAGGGCATTGTTGAAGTTTGAAAAATTACAGATTTTTCGCGGCGCGTTAGGATATTTAGAACAATTATCCGATATAAGAAAAACCGAGAATGATTTTGATGTTCAATGCAGTCTTTTGAATTGTCAAAACGGTACCCTTGATCTATTAAACCGGGAATTTAAGCCGCATAATTCTTCAGAACACCTAAGTAAAATCTCTGAAGCATCCTTTGAACCTTCCGCAAAATGTCCGCGCTGGGAAAATTTTTTAAAAACAATTTTCCAGGCCGACACAGAACAAATTCTTTTCATTCAAAAAGCCGTAGGTCTTTCACTTTTAGGAGAAGTCAAGGAACAATGTCTCTTTTTCTGCTATGGAAGCGGAGCAAACGGAAAATCAGTTTTTTCCGAAACTATCAGGCATCTATTTGGAAATTATTATCAAAAAGCCCCTGCCGAAATGCTCATGGCAAGAGACTACAAGCAACAGAACACTAATGACATTGCAAGGCTAAAAGGTGTTCGGTTTGTTATCGCCAGTGAATTACAGGACGGGCAGAGGTTTAACGAGGCGTTTCTAAAGGATTTGACCGGCGGCGATAAAATTGCCGCCCGATTCCTATACAAAGAATTTTTTGAATTTACCCCAAGTCATACGCTGTGGATTTACGGCAATCATCAACCCATCATACGTGGAACCGATGAAGGAATCTGGCGAAGAATCCGGCTTATTCCTTTTACTTATCAAATCCCTTCTGAAAAACGAATTCCCCTGCCTGATTTGGTAGCTTCATTTGTTGAAGAACTTCCGGGCATTCTGAATTGGGCGCTTGATGGGCTTGACGCTTACAGGCAGGAAGGATTGACAGATTGCAAAGCAGTCCGCGATGCCACAGCCATTTACAGAAAAGACAGTGATTCACTTGGAACCTTTTTAAGTGAATGCACAGAACTGGATAAATCCAGCGAGACAAAACAATCGGAATTGTATGAAACATACCACAACTGGTGCGAACGAACCGGAGAGTATCCAATTAATTCACGGCGTTTCTGCGCAATGATGCGGGAACGAGGTTTTTCCGACAGGTCAGGAAGTCAGGGAATGAAAATTTGGAGAGGAATATCACTTTCAACGTTTTAGTGAGTGAAGTGATTGAGTGAACGAATTTTTAAAAAAAAATCTGTAACTGTTTTGCTTTTCAGAATGTTCCTAAAAAATCAATCACTGAATCACTTCAATCACCTGTGAAGGGAGGTGAAAAAGAAAATGGAGAACGAGCAAAAAGATGTCAGGGTAGAAGATTCCTCTCAGGGTAATTTGAGGGATTTTGACGGTTGTTATACGACAGATTCGCTTGCCGTTCGCCTCAATGTAAGCAAGAAATTTGTAGTATCACACCGGCAGAGAATCCCCGGAGCGATGAAAATAGGCCGTATCTGGCGTTTTGACAAAGCAACGGTGGAAAGGAGGCTTGCCAGAGGAAACCTTCTTTAAGATGCCTTTGCGGAGGTTTAGATGTTATTTTGTTACTACATGCAATCGGCATTCATAACCCATAAGTGAGGGAATATGAATGCCAGAAACAACGAGCCGGGAATCGAACAGCTAAAACCCGGAGTTTACCGGGTGTCTGTCCGTATACGGGTAAACGGCAGGATCGTAGAACGCCGGGAAACCGTAGACGGAACAAAAGAGCAGGCGAGAGACCGGCGGTATTTGTTGAAGCGGGAACTCCGTGAGGGGAAGCCCGCAGGCTCTTTGACATCTACAGAGCTAAGAACTTTCGGCGATTTGCTCAAAATCTATCTGGAGAAAAGGGAACATTGTTCGGTTGCTCACAGGAACAAGATAAAAATTATTGAAAGAGAACTTGGGGCAATCCCTCTCCCCTGCTTTCCCGACCGATTCGAGCAATACATGAAAATTCTGAAGACTACCAATTCAGAAAAGACCGGCAAGCCCCGTTCCAATGCCACCCTTAACAGGGTTGTCGAAATCGTGCGGTCTGCATTTAATATGGGTATGGCTTTCGGTTTTTTTGAAACAAACCCGATTCTCCGGGCGAGGTTTCCAAAGCTGAAAACATACTCCCGTGATGTGGTTCTGCATGACATCGACCGGCAACGGCTCCTGAACGTCATCGACAGAGAAGCACCGCATCTGTCCGCAATCGTTCGTTTTGCCCTTCAAGTCCCCTGCCGTAAATCAGAGCTGGTGAACATGAAGAAAGAGGACTTGGATTTAATCAATAACGTGATAAGGGTGAAAGCGGTAAACTCCAAGAATGATATAGGGTGCTGGAAACCGATACCGCCAGACATGGTGGATTATTTCAGGAACCTGCCTAAAGAGACTGAATATCTTTTCTACCGCAAAGCAGTGGATTACAAGACAGGCGAAGAAAAGTATGTCGGACTCGGCACGTTTCACGCATCATGGCGGCGTTGCCGAAGGCTTGCAAAACTTCAAGGTCTTCATTTTCACGACACACGGCACATGGCCGCGACCGCATTGATTGACAACGGAACACCGGAACAAGTAGTAATGACTGTGGCTAACTGGAAAACGAACATGCTCAGGACTTACTACCACCGGGAACCGAAAAGTGCTTTGAATCTTGTGCGGTTTAATCGTGAGTGTGAAGACGCTGTGAAGACGCCGAAGGTCTTTGCATTGTAGAAATGTCTTAATTTAGCGTAAAAACGCACAATTAAGGGATGTGGAACCGTCTTCTCAGCCATCAAACTGGGGTTCGATTCCCCATAGCGCTACCAACCTAAAATGCCCTTCCCGATGAAGAAAAGGCAGTTTGAATAGTTCTTGCCTACCCTCGTCCAGTAGCTGAAGTCTACCGAATACCCCCTGTTGCTATGGAAACGTGATAGTGCCGTGATAGTCAGCCAGTAAAAAAGGTATGTGGCAGGGTGAATAAATTACGAGGGAATTACATGACAGATGGAATTATTCCATAGGGTGGGATATTTATTAGTGGACAATTGTTGTTTTGTTTATCCGGTCGCCGTTCCTGCGGAGGTAACATCCATTCGTCAATGAACGGCGCACCGACTCAGTATTGCCTGCAACAACGCGGCCCAGAAGGTTGTAGGTGGCGGTTCTTTTTGAGGGAAATATCCGCGGTGGCGGGGTCGAAGGGATAATAAGCGTCGGTGTAGAGACGGTAAAAGTCCAAACTTCAGACCACTGGCTTGTCTGTCCCGGATTGCTTGCATTGACACGCCAGAAATAGGTGCTCCCTGGAGTAAGCGGCCCGACAGTTCGTAAGGAATCGGTTATGGTTGAATCGGAAAACACCGTTGAAGCGAATGTACTGTCAGTCGAAACCTCCAGACCGAAAGACGCCGCTCCGGAGACATCATACCATATCAGTGTCGGCGTCATGATCGCGACCTCCGTACCATCGGTCGGAGATGCAAGCTGCGGAGTATGTGGTATCTGCGCCATAACCGCAACTGTAGCAAGCAACATTACTAAAGCAGAAAAATACGGGATTTTATACATATAGTTACCCCATTACGAAACGATTACTTTATGTATAATACCACATCACAAACCTGTTTTCAACATTTTTATCAACTATCGGTCATGGGTAAAAACATCCTTTTCCACATAAATCGTAACCTTTTGTTAATTAACTTGTTATAATTTCAGGATTTTTCGCCGCTGTATGAAAAAAGAGGCGCAATTCCCTATCTTCAGCATGACCCGACGAAATCGATTTCGCATATAACAATTTACATGAGGTCTCTCTTGTATTCAGGAATCCAATCATATATCCTCCGGGAAATCAGGAAAGATATGTTCTCGAATATTAACATGGGGTTCGATTCCCCATAGCGCTACCACTTCTGTCAAGGCGCTGCCGCTCGGGCTCAAATCCACCTGTGAAAAAACAGTTCTGACATACGGGATTACACGGGCGATGAAATAAGGGAAACCTTAGCCCTGCCTTAACATTGACAGCAAACTCTGGTGGACATATTTTATCAGCAGTTACACACTTTACATGCCACAATTTCCTCTGCTTCGCCAGCTTCCGCTGGCTGCGCTGCGGGCGACCATTCATCTCCGGGCTTAAAAGCCCGGAGTTTTCTGGCCGGTTTTATAAAAATGTCAACTATTGACAAAAATATCATATATTAGTTCAGTAGTGTCCGGTTAAAAATATGAGATAAGGGGGTTGCAGACCTATTTTTATCGTTGGATTGTAGTAAAAAAATTGACGATAGG
>JAFGME010000026.1 GCA_016927695.1 Bacteroidales bacterium | reverse complement strand
GTTGACCCGGTTGGGACTTAAACCCTATCAGCCCCAAAAGCTTTATACCTATGCCACCGAAGCTTTTCCTTCCACGTATGAATATGAATCCATACTGGGAATACCCCTGGAAGGATATGGAGAGAATATCGAAGAATGGGCCAATCGTTCACTCAGGTGCTTTCAGAGTCAGGGTATCCACTTTGTAAAGCATACCCCTTTGCATTTGGTTAAGTCCTTTGTTGAAGTACCGGAAAGGGAGAATAGCATTTTTGACGGGTTATAGCTTTTTAATAAAACCGCTGGAAACAGCGGTTTTATTATCCGTAAAATCCAAATCAGTTCATGCCGGCAGGTGTCGGGTTTATGAATCATTTTTTGCGTTATACAAATCCGATTCATACACTCAAGAATAAATAAATGATCAGGGATGCACCTCCGGTAAGCATGATCAGGGTAAGTAAAAGATAGAGCCTGGAGTTGGGCGCATAAAATTTACTATTCAGTCTTTTCTCATTGTTTTTATATTGGATATAAGCCAGAATTGTAAAGATCAGTCCCAGTGTAACCATAATAATTCCAACATTCTCACCATATTCCATGGAAGTGATTTCCTTTGTTTTAAAGGTCAGGGTGATTTGTTCGAGAAACAGTGAAAATTTCACAATGACAAACCCGAACCCCATCAGGGCAATACTCGTGCGTACCCATGCCAGAAATGTTCTTTCGTTGGCCAGATGCTCCCTGGCGTTTTCGAAATGATTGTTTTTTGTTGCCATTGAGATCAACCTGCCGGGAACTCAAACTTCAAGTGAAACAAGTTTGGCATCCACTCCTTTCACCAGGTTCAGTTTCCGGGTAATTTCCTCATGTTTGCCAATTTCATCTCCGGTAAGTTCCAGAAAAATAAGCCCGCTGTCGGAACAATTCTCCAGAACACCGTCATGAATGCCCAGCCGGGTTTTGATAAAACAGCCCCAGCCGGTTAAGATCTTTTGCACCCTTTCTGCAGTTTCCTGGCGGTGATTTACCAGGATGAGTAAGACAGTCCGTTTCATGTTGTAATTTTTCCCCAATTTACAACTATTTCTGTTCATCGGGTCCATTTGAGTTCCATTTTTTAAATTCTGATCGCGGAAGGTGAATCTTTTACTGAGGAAATGACTACTTTTACCTGTATACAAAACCAGGACCATGAGCGAATTATTTGTCAAAGAGATCCATTCAAAGAAATCAGTATCACTGGATGAAGCATCCTATCTGCTTGAGAAACATGTTGTAACCAATCCTGTTCAGGTTATGAACTGGAAAAATTTTAATTACCGGCCTCAGGTGAATTTCCGGATTGGGCACATAAAAAATGAGATCTGGTTGAAGTATTATGTCCGTGAAAGGCATATCCGGGCCATGGAAACCAGAACCAACGGGGAGGTATACAAGGATAGTTGTGTTGAGTTTTTCATCATTCCGGCGGGTGAGAATTATTATAATTTCGAGTTTAACTGCATTGGGACCATTCATTTGGCCTGGGGTCCGGGAAGGCATGGCCGGAAATTTGTCGATCCGTCGGTTATTGAACGGATAGAGGTAAAATCATCGCTTGGGAATCAGCCATTCGATAACAGGACGGGTGATTTTGAATGGGAAATGATGATCCGGATACCGGTCGAATGTTTTTCATACAGCAAAATCAAAACCCTCCGGGAACTTTCAGCCAGGGCCAATTTTTACAAATGCGGGGATGAAACAGCCGAACCACATTACGTTACGTGGAATCCCGTCGGGACAGAGAACCCGGATTATCACCGTCCCGAATTTTTTGGAAAGGTTTTCTTTGAATGATACTATCACGGTGGATGTCCGGAGGTGCTTCCGAAGGATCTCTGACCCTCATTCTGCCGGTAATTCCCAGTAAAGCCGGTTCTCCAGGATGTATTTGAACATTTCCTGATACAATACCATCTGGATATCCAGAATCTCCTCGTGGGTTGCTCCGTCATCCAAAGTGCCATGCGGACTTTCGAAGGTGAAGGACATGGTTCCCGATGCATGGTGCAGTGCACTTGCCAGGTTGAATGACTCTTTGGGAGGAAAATTCAGATCGTCATCGGCAAGACTTATTTGCCAGTCCTCTCCCATGTTTGGCAGATTCCTGTCGATGTAGCTTTGGTTTAATTGCACGGCAAATGCAGCAATTCTTTCCTTCATGAACCGGGGTGCGTGTCCTGTTTGAAACAGGAAAGGTTTACATTCGCAGGAATGAAGGGATACTGCAATATCCGGAGCCTCTTTCATCGCCATTTTTAATATGGCTTTGGTTTCCTCTGCCATCGGAGCAAAGAATTCGTCATGCATGATATTGATCCCATTATCGTTATAATAGCTGCCTAAAATACCGACATCCCCCTTCATGGGGTGTAACGATTTTGAGGTGGGCCATCCCCAGGGAGTACCGTCTTTTTTGGTTCCCTGCCCGTATTTGGTCATGGTTTCCACAGGCAAACCCACAAAGCTGTCGTAAGGACACCTTTTCCTCCCGTCGGGATTGCCACAGGGGATGATGATCACCCTGCACCGGTTGAAATATTCCAGTAGTTCAGGCCATGCTCTTCCCCGGTAGTCCCTGCCCGTTTCTGCGAGGTGGATCAGGTTTATCAGTCCGGTGATCCCTTCCACTTCCTGCCCGTGAACGGGACCGATAAAGAATACCACCGGTTTGGTGCCGGCATCTTTTTTGGCAAAGTAGGCAGGATTTCGTGCACCAAGTGCTGAATTGTAATTCGCCTGCGATTGCAGGTTCTCCTTCTCTCCATAATAAATGGCATAAACGGGCAGGTTGCCGGGGGAGCGGGCAATTATTCCGGCTTCACCTTTTTTCAATCCGGTGATTTCAGCCTCAATATCAGAAAGCCGGGATTTGTAATAACCCGGAATACTCG
>JAFGME010000158.1 GCA_016927695.1 Bacteroidales bacterium | reverse complement strand
GAAGCCTCTGCTGAATTTTACTTCAAATACAGCATCTTTTTTTGCACAACATAATTCCCGGCTTTTAAACAATAGAAATAGACACCCGCACTCACCAGCAGCCCCAAATTATCCGTTCCATCCCACTGAACTTCATGAAGACCCGGCGAGAGGCTATTTTTCAGCAAACTTTTCACCTGTTCACCACGCAAATTATAAACATCCAGTTGTGCCGGGCTGGCAGCCGATAACTGGAATCGGATAATCGTTGTCGGATTAAAGGGATTGGGATAATTCTGGAAAAGTTGAATGGCATCTGGATGATTATTCATTTGACTGGCATCGTTTAGCCCGGTTTCCCGTTCGAATGTAGTTGCTGATGCCTCATTGGAGTAAGCTGAATTTGCAGCTCCTCTAAAGGCCTGAATACGATAAGTATAGGTCGTATTGGGTAATAAAAACAGTTGATCAGTAAATGAAGTGACATCCGCATCCACTTTACCTAAAGTAAAATATGATGATACCCCGGATTTTCTTTGAATAATAAAACCGATTTCATCTGCTGAATTATCATTCCATGTCAATTCAATTTGCCTGTCAGAGACAGCAACGGCCGAAAGTGCGTCCGGCGCCTGTGGCGGTACGATTCCAGTACCCATCAAGTCACCCTTGTTAAGCGAGCAATACTCGTCCCCTTCTTGCCCGTTCAAAAGCGGCCAATTGGCCTCAACCCACTGAGTTAATTCAGGATCGATATGGAGGAATGTATTTGCCAGTTCATAACTGTTCCGCCGTTTGTCTGTTCTGTTCGGACTCCTGTGCCAGGGGAAATTTACTCCTTTCCTGTCCCATGCATAGTACTGGTTGATGACATCAGCGATTGTGGCACCTTCTTCAGTTTGCATATGCCAGAAATCAAATCCTGCATATCTGGCGATTTCAAAACATTGTACCATTGTCGTCAGTGCATAAGCGGTGTAGGTCAAACCGCTGCTGCCATCATTCCGGACCACCTCCCGGGGCAGATATGTACCACGTTCATCTTTTTTGATTTTCCAGCCAGGTCCCGGCAATTGTACAAATTCATCCGTTCGTGAGAAGAAATAACTTTTTAATTGAATAAGTGCTTCTTTTAACAGCAGGGTATCTTCAAGTACCACAGCGGCGGTCATTACACCCAATACGCCGGCATCCTTCCAATTGTTGTCCTTTCGGCGCATAACATCCAGTACATCGCCACTATTCAGGCAATTGCGCTTCCACCACATTGTAAAAATTGAGCGCTCCAAAGCAGACCATCTCGAATATGAATGAATGAGATCCGCGGCATATAACATTGGTGAGAACCATGATCCAAGCTGTAAACCACGATCATCCCCTGTAAAAGTTGTGCCGGTATTCGCCCAGTTCATTAAAATTTCTCTGGCTTTTTCCGCATATCGCTCATCATTGGCCATGGTATAAGCTAAAGCACACGTATAGGCAGCATGACAGTTTCGCCACAGCCACTCCCGCATTTCACTCAGGTTGGAATTCGGTTCATAACCACCCATTATGTTCATCGTTTCAGGGGCATCCGGAATGAAGTGAAGTTGTGTTTCAGCTTCTTCCAGCAGCTTTGAATAAGCCGATTTCTGTGGCTCAATATTATTCGCAATACGGATTTTCACTTTTTCCAGATCAGCCTGGTTTAAAACGGTCATTGGATGACTGAATTTAAATCCTTTCAACGAAATATTATAATCATCCCGCCAGGGAATCGGTGGCTTCGGGAAGGGCTGGGCAATTAGAATCGATGAGGCATAATTCAACAATAACAGGAAAATAGCCATCATTGTCAAGCACACTGACCTGCTTTTTAATTTTTTTGTCATACGTTATATTTTCCCTTTTTTTAAAACAGATTTAAAATATATCAGATCTTGTTTTAAGATGGTTAAAAATCCGTTTGGTGGCCACAGAATAAAGGAGCCGCTGAAAAAAGTTTGGTAAAAATCAGTATTAAATGCTGATAAAACGCATTTGATATCCGCCCGAAGTATTATCAGGGTACGATTTCAATCATCCTGCCCAGCCGCACTTCAACAGGTCCGATCAGTCCCGCAGGTTCCAAAATGGCATCTGCTTGAGGTGAATGGTATGTCCAGGTTTTACGCATGGATTCAGGTAATCCGGCATCATAAATCAGTCGGTTATGCCAGGTATTGGTAACTTTAACTGTCAGTTGATTAATTCCCTGATGTATAAAATGAGTAATATCTGCCCGAAATGGTGGCGCCCAAATCGTTTGGACAGTTTTTCCGTTCACCAGGATTTCCGCAATATGTGCCACGCGTCCCAGATCCAGCAGATAGCTTATATTCTTTTTCATTTTTTCAATAGAAAACCGGGTGCTGTAAACAGCAGTTCCCGAAAAAGCCTTGATTGCCGGCTCACATAAATCAGTCCAGGGTTTCAGATTCGGCAGGTCTATCTTTTCAGGCACGCCCCACCCTGCTGGAAATGAAAGCGACCAGGATTCATTCAGCAGAATCCGTTTCGTACCCTCCATATTGATTATTCTGGTATCTCCGTTAGTCCGGGTGAGATTAAAATTCCCATCTTCCCAGGCCACGAGCATTCGGCCATTTTCATTAAATGCAGCCAGTAATGGAGCCGGTTTAATCCATGGCTGAAGCGTGTCCTGTGGAGCCAGCCCGAATACTGGATAAGGTTTGCCCTGATCGATTTTTAATGTATCAGCCGCATCAAGCCATGTGCTGTTATTATGCGATATTTTTTTAAAAACCGGATTTATCGCCTCAGGGCGGAAGATTAAAAAGGTGGAACCTGCAACTGGCAAATCGACAGGAATACAGGTATAGGCCCCGATCTGTTGATAAACCATTACTGGTTGTGTTTTACCTGTCATTGGATCCCATAATTCAGGCTTTCCCAGTGCCCGGAAGCGGATATTGGCGTTTAGTGGCGATAAGCGATCGGCTGATATGAAGTATAGATCCAGATTTTCAGTCTGCCGGTGGCACCATGTTGCTGAATGTGTCCCGATCACATCTGGCTTGATCCCCAGTTTTTGCAGCATTTTCATCAGACTCCCCCCCCAAAGCAGGCGTCCTTTGCCCAGGCGACGGTCCCCGCTAACCGTTCTTGCTCCCCACAATGTTTTAACAAGTGCTTCAAATTCAGAATCTGCATCAGCACCACCTGCAAGAGAAGGATTTTGAAGAGGCGGCGGACCGATGATGATTGCACCTGCCTGCAGCAATTTCTGAAGTTTCGTTAATGTTGCAGGCAGGAGACGTCGGCAGGTTAATTCCGGCAGCCATAGCACCTGCCACTGGAGACCTTCCGGTGTTGTTAGCCGGCCATCAACCACATGGATACGGTTAACAAGTGCATCAAAATTAATATAGTCAAATTTATACCCATCAGGAAATAGCGTATCCTGACGCGGTTTATGATCCAGATCATCCCCCAGATACCAGAGCACATCCGTTATCGGGCGTCCCTGCTGGAGCATGTACTGACACCGGGATAAATAGTCGATAAATAGCGGCATATGCTGCCACCAGGTCTGTCCCCGGAGAAACGGCGTGCCAATCCGGCTTCCAAACGAAGTGCCAGGCACCAGATCCAGTCGGGGATTATGGGTGTAAGTATGAAAAACCAGATGGTTAATACCCAGGGTAAAATGCTGATCAGCCTTGTGTTTAAGCATAAACGGGTGCTCATTCCATTGAATTCCGATATTGGTGAAAGATTCAGCAGCAATTATCGGCTTGCCATAGATATGGGCTGCTGATACCGTTGGATGAATCGGCTTGGTTTCAAATCCTCCCCAATGCGGATCATTGGGCTGCCAGAATTCGCACATAGGAATATCAGCCTTGCTGAAATATTGTAAAATATCACCAGGCGAAACATCTCCAATTGCCGTCTCAAAGGAAAGCTTCAGTCCATGCGCACGCCCCAGTTCAGCCAGACGGCCGAAATAATTTTCAACCAGCAGATCATTTATGGTTGCCCGCCAGTCACGTAAGAAGCGTTCGCTGGCGGTGTGATTGTCAATGACCCATCCGGCGATTGCCGGCAGCCATTGCCTTAGCGGATAACCGCGGCGGGATTCAAATTCATGTTCCATATCTGGTGTCCACGTCTGCGTGTAACACTCCCAGCTATCAATCAACATACCTTTTAATTGACCCGCTATAGCGCCACCTTCCTGCGTAAGTCGTCCAATATATCCGGCAAAGTGCTGATCCGCGCCAGCAGTTGATAGTTTGTCACATTCAAATCCTGTTGCCTCTGGCGGCGCCGGTTTATTTTTAACGCCTGTGTTGACATGTCCAAAACGGACAATAGTCCAGTTTCCCGCAGGTGCATCCCAAATCAACGAACCATCTGGTTTAAATTTATCAGTAAGGTCCAAAACAGCTACCGAAGTTATCCAGGCTGATGAATCCTGCCGTGGTAGTGAACTACGGTCCAGACTCCTTAAAGCATATCCAGCCTGTCCGATCCAGTCATTTACGCGCGCTGCTGCATAAAGCTGTAATTTTTTTAACGACATCGGATATTTATTTTCAAAGACGATTCGAAACTGTTTTGCAGGAACATCATTAAAAGCCAGCCATAAAGACATCTCTGGCTGCCGATCCTGCCATGTACTCCGCGGAATTTTCCTGCGACCTGCATCTATCCAGCCGTTCTGTCCAAACGCCTGCAAGCGAATCGATGACGCTGGATTAAAAATACGGCGCTGCATCAGGTGTTCCAGCGGCGGAAGTTCAACAGAACGAATAAAAGTTGGTTTATCAAAAAAAATCTCCACCCAAACCGGATCATCGGAGACTCCGATCTGTATATCGATATCAGGCTTACCTGCAAGCAGCCCTGCCCAAGGCAGATCAGGCCGGTTACTTTGAACACTTAGAGGTGCCTGGGGCTGACCAGTATCTCCGGCAGGTGTCGGGAATGCCAGTACTGCCACATCACGGTAATCTCGCCAGTTCTCTGTATCGGGATGGGATGTAGTTAATTTCACTGAAAACTGCTTACCACCAACAACATCCATTCTACTCCAGATTAAATGACGCATGGCCCGGTCCGGAGTGATCCATGGGCCACCGGACATCGCCCAGCCGGGACAATTCTGCATGGTAAATTTGAGGCCCAGCCGCCCTGTTTCACGGCCGACATGGGCAATCATCTCGTCCCAGGATTCACTTAAACAGGTAATCTGCGGTTTCACACCCGGCCATTCCTGCCCGCGACCATGGAAAAGCTGAATCCCCTGAATATTGGCACCTTTTACAGCCTCCAAATCTACTGTCAGGCCTTCCAAGGAAACATTTCCACCAATTAAATGAAACCATGTTTCAGGATGAAATTCATTGGCAGGAGTTAAAAAGCCAGCTAATAATAATGGTGAATCTGGCTTCGTTTCTGCAATGCAATTTAATATGCAAGTCATTCTGAATGTTAATATGATAATCAATGCTGTCAAACGTTTCATCGGTACTCCTGTGCCTGTTCCGGCACATAAAAATTAAAGCCATGTCGCCATAAAGATCAAGCGACATTAAATATCTAAACGATATGTGTATTTGTGACACTTCCAGTCCCCGATAAGCACACCCCGACAGGATTCTATTTTCGCACAACCACAAGCCAATCCTTATCAGTATCAAAAGGCGCCTGGCCAAGCTGAACTTTTCCGCCACCTTTCACTTTTTTAACAGAACCATCAATCAGTTTGCCACCGGCACGGGGATTGAACCATTTTACTTTGAAAGTACCCTTGACGTTGTTTAAATCAAGTTCGGTGGTGGAAACATAGCCCAGATAAATCAGATATAACTCGCCATCCTTCGCCAGACAATATTTATCTTTCTCATTACCGGGATTGCCGATTAAAACATTACGATTAGTCATTTCCTGGAAAGGGATGTCATTATTCTGAAAAAATTTCAGTGCAATGCCACAGTAATCCCAGCTTTTTTCCCGGCTGCGGTAGTCTTCACAAAACAAATCATTTTGCGGTAATTTATAACCGAAATAATATTCAACGCCAGCACCACCGGCCATAAAGTTCCCCCAGAGCGTCTGCTTGCGAATATCATGCAGATCATAATCGAGACTATCTCCACTAAATCCCTCATAACCTGGATCAGGTGGCACGCCCAGACCAGCGGCATTTTGTTCATCATTGGCGACGATCCACGGTCTTTCAGCCGCGGCTGAAGCCGCAACCCATTGCAATGTTCGCTTGTGTACATCTTTCCAGCTATTTTGTAGCGACACACCAGTCAGCTTTGATTTGTTGCCTAAAAGTGGCGTATAAACCTGATCCTGCCATTGCGGGAAAGTATGCACAACAATGTTATGATCGAAAACATCAACACTATCGATAAAATTAATCATCGCCACCTGCTGCTCGGTTGACTGGGTATTTTCTTCACCAAGGTTCCAGTTCAGGGCCAGCAGGTAGCCAAAGCGGGCAATGAGTTCCCGGCAGTAAAGCATTCGTTCAGGTCCCAGGTCGCCATTATCAAGCGAAACCGGAATCTCGCCCGTTTCAGATTCTCGTTTTTTCCGGTTGTCATCATTTTCCTGCTCCTGCATTTTAAAATGCAGGTAATGACCGAGTTTCTGGGCATGGTCGAACACAATTCCCCATTGATCAAGTTTGGAGCAGTCGTAATGGAGTTTGGCATTGCGTTCGATAAATGGCCAGACATTGTCACCGTCCCCGCCGGCATTATAGGTCAGGAATGAAAATACATTCGCCCCTCTGGCAGCAAGATAGTTAATCGCGCCAATAATCCCTTTGCCTTTACCATTCTGCCAGACCGGATCACCCTCACGCCAGTCTTTCACGTGAGGCCCCCAGATTTTCAGTTCCCTTCTGACTGTATACGTGCCGTCAAAATCCCTAAAAGCGAGGAAAGTTTCCGGAGCATCTGCCCCGGCTTTCAGAAAAAATCCGCCTGAACCGGCGTGCTGCAGATGATGCTTACCCACATATTGAAGCCTTCCCTTTGCCCGCAAATCCGGGGATTGTTTGTTCGTCCTTTCCACTTTGAATGAACCCTGCTTTCCATCAAATTCAGGAATCGGAGAAGCGTCCTTACCACCAACAGCGGCATTTTTACCTCTGGCAAATTGCACTTCATACGTCCAATTTCCGGATTTATCAGGAGAAAGATGAGCGCGCCATTTAGTACCCCTATCGGCACTTGTTTCAGCAGCATTTCCATCGGCCGCAAAATAGCCGGGAACTATGTAGGTCGGAGAACCCGAACTATGCCTGAATGTAAAGGTCATTCTATAATCAGTGAATGGATTTGGTTTTTTATCCAGTTCATGCGCAAAAGGACCATCAAGAGTCAGAGTAACTTTATGCCATAGCCGCAGTGTTCCTGAAATCGTGATATTCCCGGTTCCATCCGGCAACCGTTCATCCGGATTGGAGAATTTTAATTCTGGTTCATTTATTTTCATTTGCTCACTTGTGCTTCCGCCCTGAGCTGCCGGGAATGGCAGCGGTAAATTACCCTGTTTAATTTTCACTGCCGGACCAGCATCTGCAGGCCTTTCAAAATCACGATCCAGTGTCATAAACCATTTATCAAACTCAAAGCCATCCTCACGCATGGCGAACATAATCTCATGCGTTCCTGCTTCTACATCCAGATAGATTTTATGCGGTTCACCACAATGAACCTCTTCAGTGCGCTGCTTGCTTTCCCAACGCCACGATTGTTTGCCTTCGCACCACTGCATCCGATGTCCCGTCTCCGGCCAGTTTCCATTAATCCCAACATGGATGCCGTTATCTTCCGAGCCTGTTGAGTAAGCACGTACCCACACATAGTATCGGCCGGGAGTATTGAAATGGACTTTATAATGGAGAACAGCCATCGGCGGCGCAGGTGTGTTAGAGAAATTTTCACCACGAATAAGCTTTTCCTGGTGATTACGACGTGTATCAGGCAGAATTTCCAGATATGCATTATTGCCTGTATTCGCGACATGCGGTGGATCTCCATCCTCGCCCGCTACTGGATTTTCATTGGCACTCATGCGATACCATCGGCGAATATTATCCGCTGACTGCCTAAAGAAAAATTCTGCCTCAACAGCAACCATGCCATTTTCTTCCAGGAAAACAACATCTTCCCCAATAATTGGTTTATCAAAATCCGCGGCGAAGATCGATATTCCTGAAAAGCAAAATATTCCAAACAATAAAAGGCCAATACGCTTCATAACTTATCCTCCCGGATTTCATTGATGTCGGACAGGCTTAAAATAGCTGTCTGTGATTCAAAAATTTCAACTGCCGGCCTGTCAGCCGAATTAATACCGCTAACAAACACTTCATTTAATGAAAAGGGATTGAATATCCCTTCAATTTTATCATAAAAACAGATCGACTCAACACAGCTCCGAATCAAAAGCAGATGAAAATACGTGACAGAAAGACGAATTGAATAAAACGAGAACCAGCCGTTCGGATATTTCCAATCCTGGTTTTCGCTATTTCTGATATATCACTTTTGTTGTCATCTGAAAATCACCAGCCTTCAGTTGAACCAGATAATTACCGCTGGGAATATTTTCAGGCTTCCAGATCACCTGATACCAGCCACCTGGCTGGAAAGCATCGACCAGCATCTCAACAAATTGTCCATTTAAATTAAATACCTTCACCTGAACCATACAATCTTTTGGCAGTTGGTAGGAAATAGTCGTCGATGGGTTAAATGGATTGGGAAAATTCTGTTCCAGTAAAAATTCTGTTGGCAAAACTGTTTGCCTTTCATAATTGACCTGCACCAGAGTACCATCGGCCTCAGGTGTCGTTATTGTAATAGTATTTGACCACTCAGAAGACAGCGACTGAAGAAAGGATTTCACACGATAGCTATAGGTCATTCGGGCACTTAACATAAACTTATCCGTAAAAGTTGTGATATTCGAGTCGACTTTACCGATTTGTATAAATGATGAAGAACCAAAGGTACGTTCAATAACAAAACCATCCTCATTATCGGAATTATCTACCCAGCTTAATTCCACCTGCCTGTCAGATAAAGGAACCGCAGATAAATCACCCGGCGCCTTTGGAAAAACAACCTCAGGCTCTGTCCAGTATTCAGACATTTCCCATTGATATTTGAAGTCATTATTAATCCATTTCACTTTTTCGGGATCATCACAGGCATCACTTCCACAGGAGCCTTCATTGCTGATGGTACACCGAACCGCCAGACAGGTTTTAGGATCCTCTTTCCCAATCCAGCAATAGGGATAATGAAAAATATTATTTTC
>JAFGME010000157.1 GCA_016927695.1 Bacteroidales bacterium | reverse complement strand
GAACTGTTTAAGTATGGAATTTTTGCAAATGCTGTTTTTACATCTTCATTTCTTTCGTTTTGTTTACGAGCAAGTACTTGAAAAAACAAACTGTTTAAATCATCGTAAT
This sequence comes from Bacteroidales bacterium, assembly GCA_016927695.1. Taxonomy (GTDB): domain Bacteria; phylum Bacteroidota; class Bacteroidia; order Bacteroidales; family JAFGHD01; genus JAFGHD01. The sequence goes on along the minus strand of JAFGME010000157.1, from coordinate 7,459 downwards.
CTTTAATTTTTTCAATGTTCAAAAACTCATACGATTTATCGCCTTTCCCGCCGTTGCGGGACGAATTATGATACGTAACTAATTGAGCCTCTAATAATTTCAGAAACAAAATACGGTTTATCCATGTAATACTCAATTCCAAACCAACATTGAAAAGCCGTTCCTGCAGGTTTACCCCGTATTGGCCCGGATTTTCAAGTCGCGATATTTTATCCAGTGTATCCAACTGTATAATTGCATTTTCTAAAAAGGTCCCTGTGTTTCTTTCTCCCTCTTTGTTTCGTGCAATAATTTTTTTGCCTCCCTCTTTTGTTTCCGTCAATCCGATGATGTGAAGCAATTCGCCATAAAACCGTTTATCAAGGCTGTTGCTGTCGTTTATAAACGGCAGTTTCAACAAATGTTCGGGAGAAAGTAATTTGAATAAAGCAATGAGGTGATTGTCGCCTGCCTTGCCGTCAGGCTGGTCATTATTGCCATCATTCCGTAGCGGTTTTTCAAATGCCCGAATGTCGAAATAAGTAAACTCAATATTTTGCTTTATGTCAGAAATAAAAGGTTCAGCAATTTGCTTATAGAAAAAATCGGTTTTAGTGTCTGCTAATCTTCCACCTTCAAAATCGTTGAATTGTTTAACAAGGTTTTTATTTTGAGCAAATAACCTGTCAAAAAACATTGCATCAAATATGAACCATTCGTTTATATTGGTTGCAATCAGGTATTTTATTTCAATATTTTTTAGTGTAATACGCTCCCGCAGATAATATAAAACCAATTCCTGGAATGCCTTTACATTGATTTTTGAAAGCATTTGCTCCGGTGTGTCTCCCGGAACGAATGCCTTCAGCATTTCCGATTTGTTTGTCGGTTTCTTGGCTTCAATAATGACCCCGACTTTACTTGTGGCTTTGTTTCCGTTGTAAATCACGAGGTCATTCCGCCCTTTTGTATTAACAAAGTGATTTGGGTCGTAATATGTTTTCTTCAAAAAGTCAATGACAAGGTTTTTATGAAACTCTTCCGATTCTGCGTCATTGATACTGTCAAGCAATTGGGTAAGATGTGTCTTGAAATTTTCAAATTCAGTCCTGTTTGGTTTAACTTTTAAAAAGGCTTTATTCAGCGCCTTTCCCGGTTTCAGGATATTTAATTCCATTTTCTAAAAATCAGTCTAATGTTAGCTAATATTCACAAAGATACAATTTTCTGGGGGTGCGTATGCAAGAAAACATCTCTTTTGCGAATTCGGTTGTGTATATGCAGAAAATCATGAACTACCTCACAGCAGAGTTGATGAGGTATCAAAAAAAAGACAGTTGTTGCTTACCATGCAGCTTTTTACATTCCTTTTCTGTGCTTTGTGCTTTCACACAGGCCTGTATAGTATCCTCATTACCATGACTTTCTACGGTATTAACATAATATCCCTTTGTCCAAAACTCTCCATCCCAAAGTATTTATGATTTGCACAAATCTGCAATACAAAATCATTCAAATAGCTTTGTCTGGCCTTTGTACGGATCGGGTTTCTTCCGGTACTGCACCATCTCTGCATCCAGGTATTCCTTACGGATGGCATCGAGGAACGGGCTTTTACCCGTAACGACCTCCCTGCCTGCAATGAACCTCTTTGTGGCATAAGTCATGAAAAGGTTTTTCCCTGCCCGGGTCATCCCGACATACAGCAGCCTCCTTTCCTCATCTTCGTCGGTTTCGAGACCCGGAAACAATGAAAACGGGATCAGCTTCTCCTCGCATCCAGCGATGAACACCGTTTCAAACTCCAGCCCTTTGGAAGCGTGCAACGTAAGCAGCGATACCGCCTCCAGCCCTGCCTTCCACTCATCGATGCCACGGCCTAAGGACACATTCCGGATAAATGCCTCTTCATCCTTCCCGAAATCCTCTGCGAACAAAAGCAGCTTTTCAAAGTCATCCGGATTCTTTTTCCTTTCTTCAGAAAAATACCTGTCTACGATCCCTGCCAGGTTATCCCTGCCACCGGCCCCTTTCCGGTATATCTCACCGGGCTCTCCAAAAAGCCTGACCTTTTCTGAAAGGGGATCGCCGGGTACTGGAATGCTTTCGCCTGCAGCGACCCGGAAGAACCGCAATACCTGCTTCATCATCCCTTTCCTGAAAAAGGGCTCCTCCCCAGCCTTCTGGAAGGGAATGTGATGATCCTTCAGAGCCTTTTCAATGGCCGGCATCTGGGCAGAGGTTCTGCACAGAATGGCAAACTCCGACAGGCTGCCCGATACATTCTCATCCCCCTCCGCCACGCGGCTGTACATTGAGAAAAAATCGGTGCCGCCCATCTTCCTCTCAATTTCACGGGCGATGTATTCGGCTTCGCTTTTTTCGGCGCTGTTCCCGATGATCCTGATCTTCACCCCTTCAAGTCTTCCCTTGAGGGGAAACTCCTCCATGCCTTCCGGAAGCACCGAAGCGGAGGCATTCAGGAAAATCCCCGGGCACCGGTAGCTTTGGCTGAGACCGTAAACCGCGGCATCAGGGTAATCATCCCTGAATTTTTGGATGAAGGCCACATCCGAACCACGGAAACCATAGATGGCCTGGTTGGGGTCGCCTATCACGAACAGGTTGGAGGACCTGGCCGGCATCAGCAGCCGGATGAGCGCATACTGCAACGGGTTGACATCCTGGTATTCATCCACCAGCAACCATTGATTCTGATCCCTTGTTTCTCCGAGCACTTCCGGATCATCCAGCATTATCCGGATGGGCGCCAGCAAAAGATCGTCATAATCAAAAATGCCGGCGGTTGACTTTTCCTTCTCATAGGCCATCCAGGCTTCTTTCAGCGATGGATCATCAGCATCAGGCTCCTGCATCTTTTGTTTGGCCGAAGAGATATCCCTGATTATTCTGTGGACTTTTTGCTTCGTAAGCCCGGTATTTATGAGGATCTCTGCCTGATCTTCCTCATCGGCAATGTGGAAGCCGGCGGCCGTTTTGTGATATTTTTTCAGGAAAGTATATCCCCAGGCGTGGAAAGTGGAGACGTTGACAGGGGCTCCGGAAAGGGTTTTCTGCAGCCTTTGACCGATCTCGGCAGCAGCCTTGTTGGTGAATGTCACGGCGAGAATACTCCCGGGAGAAACCCCCTTTTGTTTTACCAGGAATTCAATCCGTTTGGTCAGCACCCTTGTCTTGCCTGTTCCCGGCCCTGCCAGCACCATCGCCGGACCGTTGAAGTGCCTGATGGCCGCCTGCTGGTCTTCGTTTTCAGTGGAGGCAATTACCGGTGGCATGGAGAACAGGTCTGGCTGAGCCGGTGGCGGAGTCTGGAGACTTTTGCGTCCTTTCAGTTCACGGAATTTTTTCAGGTCGAAGGATAACAGCGGACGGGGTTGGATTTTCTCCCTTCCCGGGCCTGAAGGCAGGCCGGAAGAAAAAAGAGAGGCCTGTCCGGCGGGGTTCTTCAGTTCATCTTCAGCAAACACCCTGATCCTGCCGTATTCGCCGTCGTAACCTTCGCTGATAACGACCTCGCGGTTGCGCATCCTTCTGACTGCTTCGGCTGTTGTTTCGCCTGCCAGAGTGGCGATCCTGTCCAAAGACATATCCAGGAGCATGTCCAGTTCAGGGCCGGCCTTTTGAAGTATCTGGAGATATTGCTTGTGGATTTTATTCGAAGCGGAGGGGCTGCCATGTATTTCCGAAAGCATTTCCTTCAGAGGGATCAGGCTGAAAAACCCCGGTTTTCCTTCAAATGCGGGCGCCTCGTCCCTGTCGGCGAGGCCCGCGATGCGGCTCATCACCCCCACGACCACCTTTTTGCCGCAAACAGGACAAATCTCATCATGCCTGAGGGATTCCAGTGGATCCCACCTGAGGTTGCACCTGCGGTGGCCGTCGTAGTGGTATTTGCCCTCCTGCGGGAAAAAATCGATGGTTCCGGGGAAGAGGGCCGGATCATTTGACCGGATGGCGCTTATGATCTCCGGGTAGCTCATGTTGGTGTTCAGGATATTGGCATTGCGGCCCAGTTTTTCAGGCGAATGAGCGTCGGAATTGGCGATAAGGGTGAAACCGTCTAAGAAGCTGCAGATGCGGTTCATGGGAGGGTCGGTGGAAAGGCCTGTTTCAACGGCTGAGATATGAGAGGTGAGATCGCCGTAACATTCTTCGATGCTGTCGAAGCCCGATTTCGATCCCAATGCCGAGAACCAGGGGGTCCAGATGTGGGCAGGAACGAAGAAGATGTCTTCGGACACATTGAGGCAAATCTCCAGCAGGTCGCGGGAGTCGAGGCCAAGGATGGGCCTGCCGTCGGACCGGATGTTAAACTTCATCTGCTCCAGCCTGGCCTGTATCCCGGAAGCTACATCAAAACACGGGGCAAACACCAGGTTGTGCACCTTCCTGACCCTGCCTCCCTTCGTGTAGATGTTGCTGATCTCGGAAGTGAGCACAAAGCGTGTGGGCGATGCCTCGGAGTGAGGGAAAGGCAGGATGTATTCTTTTTTCAGTTTGTAAAGACCCTCTTCGGCCGGTTCCAGCTTTTTCTGAAGTTCCTCCAGCCAGCCCGGATGTGTGAAGTCGCCCGTGCCTACGACGGAAATCCCTTTCAGCTTTGCCCAAAAGTCTAAATGTTCGGGAGTGAGCTGTTTGCTGGTGGCCAGGGAAAAATGGGAATGAATATGAAAATCGGCGATGAAACGCATGCTTTTCCTTTTTGGCTGATAAAGGTAATCAATATATAAATTTTCCCTTGACAAGCCCGCAGATTTTCCTTACATTTACACCCGCCAAAACATCAGTTATGGTTACATGGGTAAAATTTCCGGCGCTCATAATGATCCGATGGTTACGAAAAATCTGTAACACACACACACACACACACAGTTACGCAATTCTGAGTATGTTGCTCTATGCGACTTTTATCTTCCACAATCTCGTTTCAAATACAATGAAGATTTCCTTGGGCTGTACCCGGAGATGGGGTTTACATAAGATTATAGCATGAAAGTTATGATTGAAGCCAATTTCCACAAATCCTTAAGATTGAATAAAGTAAAACCTTTCAAATATAAAGAACATGAAAACAACGATATATGAAATTCTAAAAACCAAAGGCATAATAAAAATACTAAGTCTGATTCTTTTTTTAAGTTCGATTTCTAATGTGTTTTCACAGGAAAACGAAAGTTTTATTGAATGTTCTCCGCCCAATATTCCCAACTACTCAGTTGAAGAATTTGGCCTTGACTATCTTATCAAAAATGAGGGGCTGCCAGACAATGAATCAGGTGGTATGCCGATAGAAATTCTTTATAACCCTGCTGTAAACTACTACTATGCATACTGTGGGATGAATTTGGTTATTATTGATGCTGGCACAATGATAAAGCAGAGAATTAAAATTTCTGACAGGGGAACGTATGCTATTGCGGGTGGGACATTGTTCACCGATCATATTGCAGAAAGGAAAATTGCCCTTAATACAAATCTAAATGACTTATACATAGCTACTGAGGATGAGACTCTTGTAATATTGGATTGTGGTACCAATACCGTTGAAAACACATTCAATTTGCCGCAGCCATTCGAAAACCTGATAATAGATTTGTATTATAATCCTGTTTCCAATAATATTTACTGGATGATGGCGGATAATCTTGGCAATAGTGTTGTAAGCGTTTTTGATGGAGAGGATAATTCTCTTTCAGGTACCAATTATTTCTCAAATTCAAAATTCTATAAAATCACCGGCAGTAATGATGGGAACTTTATCTATATCGGAATGGAACGTTTCGATACCGGAACACCCTTGCTTCTTGTTCTTGAAGGTGTGTCTTTAAATTATATTAAAGATATTCCTGTTGATGATGTTATTGTTGATTTGTTATACAATCAGAATACGGACAGACTTTATGCTGTTATGGAGGATAATAATAGCCTTGCGGTTTTCAGCGGAAGCAATGTAAACACTTTCCTCTATAATATTCCGATGGATAACAGCGCTGTAAAAATAGCGTTAAATCCGCTCAATAACAGGATATACTGCACCGGCAATGGTGAACTTCAGATTATTGACGGTGACGAAGAAGATGATTTGTTTATTAAATCAATTGATTTGTATGGGGACTATTCCTATAGTATGGTTTTTGACCCATCCGAAAACTACCTGTATTGTGCCTCTGGCATTAACAAGATTTATAAAGTTCACGGAAATTATGACATAATATCATCCGAATCCGTATTTAACAACAATGGGACAAGCCACTGTCTTACAATTAATGATCAGGTTTCTCCTCATATTATAGTGTCGGCAAATACTGATATTGGCAATATTTCATTCTTTAACAGTCAGGATATGGACTACATTGACTATGTGCAGACAGGTGGATATATTTCAAATGGTTTCTATAATGGAAAAGCGAATGAAGTGTATTTGATGCAAACGAATACAAACAATCTCAAGTCCTTTATTAATTATTACGATGGTTCAACTAATGAAAAAATAGGGGAGGTGACGTTCAATGGAACATCTGGCAGTTTAGTTAGTTGTGATTTTGATGAGGATGCAAATAGGTTATTCGTAGCAAGTCAACAGAGCCATAGGCTAATTGTTATTGATGGAGTATCTCACACCGAAATTGCCAATATTTCTGTAAACCATTTTCCCTCACTGGTGTATTGTATTCCGGGTAACGACCGCTTAGTGTGTTGCACCTATGACCATATTTATGTGATAAATAAAAATTCCCTTGTTGTTGAAGCCACTATTCCGAAGGCACAAGGCAGGATCGATAGGGTGGTTATGAGTGAAGTAAACAACAATAAAATTTATGGGACAATTAGCATTCTTAACAAAGTTATTTCTGTAGATTTCAGCGATATAGGTATGCCTAAGGTTAGTTATGTTGAAGTTGGAAACTACCCCACCTATATTGCCTATCAGGGAAATACGGAACCCAGACTGTATTGTGCAAATCTTTCAAACATCAGTATCATTGATTTAGGGAGTTTCTCTGTCATTGGGAGTATTAACATTGGAGCCCCTATTGTTGGTTTTGAGTATAATGAATACATGGATCAGCTATACGTCTTGTCAAATGCAATGCAAACAACTGTTTACACACCCGGGAAACTTAGCGTCATTTCATGTCAAAACAATACGGTAATAAAGGTGGTTCCATTTGATGCCTACTTTGGCGCCCTGAAGTTCAATTCCGTCAACAATATGGTTTATTTCAACGCACTTTGGAACTTTGGCGACATTGATGATAAAATGATGCTTTATTCTTACAATTGTGAAACCCAAACAGTTGCTTCTCAGGTTTCTCTTGACCTTTTTCAGAATCATAATGAGTGTATAACTTGGTTCAGTATTTCTAATATAATTCTAAATACAGAGAATAATAAGTTATATGTTGGAAACCATGGTTTCAGCAATGCCAGCATGATACAATGCCCAACCGAAAAACTT
>JAFGME010000156.1 GCA_016927695.1 Bacteroidales bacterium | reverse complement strand
GTCAGGGATTGTATATTGGTAGAATGACAGTTAATAATTTAACCTGAGTCCCGTAGGGACGTAATATGCATTTTATCGGTTAACAATTTTCTTTAACCTTAGTAGAACATGTAAACGTAAGGATTAAAACCTTATTCCCTTATTTTGGGTTTCAGTGTTTTCTGATATTCCAAAAGAAAATCACTGTATTTTTTTCGAAGGTTGTTGTATTCAATTTCATATTGACAATGATAAGGTAATAAGGTCGTGCCAATTCAGGATTTCTCCCTATTACTAAGGTTGGGGAAATAAAATGAGGTTTTATGGCTTTCCTCCATCATTTGTTTTTCATCATTCATACCGGATTTTCAGCCGCTTATTATAAGTCAGACAACGCCAAATCCATTCCAGTGGACCAAACCGGAAATATTTCAACCATATATTGCTTACGATGATTTGAAATACTAAAACAGAAACAGCAATTCCACAGACAGCGATCAAACTGAGTTTTCCAAACAAATCAAATCCAAAATTGTAAAAAACGATAATAAGCAAAAGGGTCTGAGATATATAATTGGTCAGCGCCATTCTTCCGACAGGTTTCAGATAACTAAGCATTCTCTTACCACAAGGGGTCTGTACAATCTTGTAAATGAGCGTAATATAAAAAAAACACAAGAAAATCTGACCCGCCAACAATAGAATTTTATATAAAATATCGTAAAGAGTCGGAGGAAACCGGAACTGGCTTCCACCTGAAATCCCGGTTGCAACAGATGCAGAAAGACCTATAATGAAGCTGAATATGAGCAGTTTTGTTGATTTTGTCCTTTCCTGAAAAAAACCGGTTGCACAAAGATAGTAACCTAAAAGAAATGTTCCAAGAACTGTAAATATCCTTCTTGAAAGCAGGTAGGATAACCATTTCCATATATAATTATGGATATTCAGAACGAATAGTTCTCTGATGGTTCCATACCTGAATGTTTCAACAACCTCCTCTGCTGTCATGTCAGGATAGTTAGTGTGTGCAGCCGGGTCATGGTGTCCGGCAACCAGGGTATCCGGAGTAGAAAAAAAAGGCAGCAGGATAAAATCAATGATAACCGGCAGCAACAGGAAAAAAAGCGACCACCTGAAAATGATTTTTGTTTTGATATTCCGGAATAAAATAAGGATGAAGCCAATCAGCGCATACAGGAATAAAATATCCCCAAACCAAATCAGGACGTGTATTAACCCAATCAGAAGCAGGATCAACAAGCGCCGCCGGTAAGTTTTTAAAAAACCGGTATTGTTGTTGCCGTACCTGCTTAACTGAAGGTAAAAACCTGCCGCAAACAGCATGGAAAAGAGCGTATAAAATTTACCGGTGACTATAATGTCTAATAGCTGATAGATTTTTTCATCCGTTTGAAAAGTGGGTGTCAGCCGCAGGTCATTGAGGGGAATAAAGGAGTAACCGCTGAAATATAAAATGTTGTTAAAAATAATGCCGAGCAATGCAAATCCCCTCAATACATCAAGGATTTCAATTCTTTTTTTTGGTTCTATGGGTACTACATTGTGCATGGAATTAAGTGTATCCTTTGCCAAATAATCTAATTGTACCTCAGGGGCTTTTTGCAAACAGTTTCTACAAACTGAAAACCGGCTTACACAAAAAGCGCTAAAATGAGTGATAATATTATTTTACCAATAAAGGTAAGGCATTTAGAGTATTCATATAAAAAATACTATCACATGTTATCAACAAAATAGTATTGATTTTACCAACAAATAAAATGTTATAAATCAAACTTTTGCAAAGTTAAGTTAACTATCATTGATGTATAATTTACCGCGACGGTCAGAAAGAATTCCCGTCTGACCAGCCAGTCGGGCAGGCACAGAGAACCCAAAGATTATATAATCTTGTTTATCAACATATACTATAATAAAACAAGTGCGAAACATTGGTTAAGCTTCTTTTTCCAACATCAGTTATTTTTCAGGATGCATTTTGCATATTGCTGATATTCATACTGCAAAAAGGATTTGTCAATAATAACAATGGCTTCAGTACACGATGAGGCGGGCAGGTCTGAATCCGCCGGCCGGATCGGGGAGAACAAAGTATATTCCGGGGAGAAATCCGGAAACATCCAGGGAGTTTTCAGTGTAGTCCGGCAACCGGTGCAATATCCCCGAAGCTACTCTCCTTCCGGAGATATCGAGGATTTCGTAGTTTAACCGGAGCGCTTCACTCTGGTGAAACCGGATATATGCCTTGTCATGTGCGGGATTGGGGAAAACGGAGAGAGATTCCGGCGCTATGTATTCATTGACGGAGGTCAGTTCAGGCCGCACTATTTCACAGAGTGTGTCGGCGCCACATTCGTTGGAAGCAATCAGGCAGAGGTAGTACACCCCTTCCTGCGCATAGCAGTGCACAGGATTCTGGAGGCAAGAGGAGTACCCGTCCCCGAAATCCCAGAGCCATTCAGTGGCATTGAGGGAGGTGTCGGTGAGGGTAAAACAGAGTTCATCCTCAAATATTTCGAATCCGGCTGTGGGGGGTTCGCAGTCAAGGGTTATTACCAGCTTCGGCCATTTATCTGAAACAGGATGATCACTAGAGGATAAGCCTACTCTTCTGTACAACTCCTCTTTCAAAATTTTAATAAGAAATCCAAAACTATTCTCAGCATCGTTTACCATATCCTGAATCATACCTGTAACATTTAAATCAAGATAATCTGATTGAGGTCCTGCACTCGGGGGCACAACCAGCATATTGTTTTCAGTAACGGATGGTTGATTATTCCAGTTCACACCATATTCATCCCATTGTGAAGTAACCCGTTGTATTAATAATGAGTTATCACCAGAATGTGTTTGCTCAGGATTTCCGGGAAGATTATGATAATACAACGAAAGTCTTGCATCAATAATAATAGCGCTGTCTGGAATTATATCAAGATTAAATTGCAAATAAGTTCTTTCAATACCAAATGTTCCACCCCAGGTCCATGCATTGGCTTTAGTAAATTCGTAAGCCCCGAAATTACTGTCAGGTGCCAATGACCAAACTCTTGCGTCTTTGCCTGCTTCAGGCCCCGGCTGTAAAACAATGATATTTTGGGCCTTGCCATTATTGATCCACAAAGAAAAAACGATAATCAACAGATTAGCAACTAAAATTGACCTCATAATCCTTCGATTTAATTAAATTGCAAATATATTGAATCTAAATTAAAATGTCAACCTAATTCTTAATCAAGTCATCAATGGTATTAATCATTGTTTCCCAGGAAAATCTGATTTTTGCTTCCTTAATGTTTTCAGTAAAAACGGACTCCTTGTTCAAATTGAAATATTTAAGTATTGCAATGGAGATTTCATCGCTTTTAGGTTCAACAATATAGCCCATTTTATCGTCGGTAACTATTTCTGACAATCCTCCGACGTTTGTAGTGATTATAGGCTTGTTAAAGTGGAAGGATACCTGGGTAATTCCACTTTGAGTCGCATTTTTATAGGGTTGAACAACTAATGAAGAAGCACAAAAATAGTAAACAACTTCTGTATTTGGAACGAACTCATTCTTTAAAATAACAATATCCTTTATTTGATTATCCTCAATAATTTTCAGGTATGATGAAGAATCTACATAAAACTCGCCAACCACTAAAAGGCGTATTGGCAACTTTTTTATCTCAGGATGAGAAAATGCTTTTAATAACAGGTCCAACCCTTTATATTCCCTGATAAAACCGAAAAAGAGAACGTAATGAAAATCTGGAGATAAACCGAGCCACTTGATTGCTGATTCCTTGCTAACAGGTTTCCCGAAATTGTCATAAAGGGGATGAACTGTCAGCTTTTTTGGCTTTTTTTTATCTAAGGACTCTAAGTCCGAAAGGACTGATTTAGACATTGTTACAAAATAATTAACACTTTTTACAAAATACTTAGCAAGTAGTTTATCAAAAGGCTTTCGTTCATGGGGTATAATATTATCGGTGATGGCAACCACATCAATTCTACCACTTTTGATAATTCTGCAAATAGTACCAAGACAAGGCGCCATAAAGGGAATCCAAAATCTAACAATTACAAGGTCAGGCTTAAATGTTTTGATTTCTCTGCCAATTTTGATCCAATTAAAAGGGTTTATGGAGTTGATCTTTATTTTAATTTCCAAACCTTCGGGAGGAGCTTCATTGGAATACTGGGTAGTCCCCGGAAAAAAAATGGAAGGGTATTGTAAGGAAAAAGTATAAATTGTCACTTCATATCCACTTTCCTGATAAGCATATGCAAGTCTTTCATTAAATGTTGAAATGCCGCCTCCCCTGAAAGGGTATGCCGATCCAATAATTATAACTTTTTTTTTACTCATTACGAGTTTACTATCATTTATCGTTAATATATTCACTTACCTGATAATAATTCCTGTCGGGGGAGCTTCGGGAGATCATCTCGGCCAGGAATCCGGTAAGGAAAAGTTGTGTGCCAAGAACCATACAAAGCAGGCCTAAGTAAAACAGGGGCCTCTCCGTCATCTTGTAAACGCTGTAAAAATACTTTTCTGCCGTAAGAAAACCAGCTATCCCAAAGCCGAGAATAAAAATCAAAGTGCCGATGGCCCCGAAAAAATGCATGGGTCTTTTGCCGAAGCGGGTGATAAACAGAATGGACAACAGGTCGAGGTATCCCTTCATCAGTCTTTCCATTCCGAATTTGGTGTGTCCGTATTTTCGTTTGCGGTGCATAACAACTTTTTCAGCGATATTGCTGAATCCGGCCTGTTTTGCAATGACCGGAATGTACCTGTGCATTTCGCCGTACACCTCGATACTTTTGATCACTTCACGCCGGTATGCCTTGAGGCCGCAATTGAAGTCGTGCAGCTTAATTCCGGAAAACATACGGGTTGTCCGGTTAAAAAATCTTGAAGGGAGGGTTTTGGTGATGGGATCATAACGGTTCTTTTTCCATCCTGAAACAAGGTCATAACCATCGAGCCGGATCATCCTGTAAAGTTCGGGGATTTCATCCGGGCTGTCCTGCAGGTCGGCATCCATAGTGATGACCACATCGCCTTCGGCCATTTCAAAGCCTTTGCTGAGGGCGGCGGATTTGCCGTAATTCCTGCGAAGCCTGATCCCTTTGATATTGGGGATTTTCCCGGCCAGCCGGGTGATTACCTCCCATGATCTGTCGGTGCTTCCGTCATCGACAAAGATAATTTCCCAGGTAAGTTTTTCACTGCCGGCCACGTCTGCAATCCAGCCGCTGAGTTCCGGCAGGGATTCTTCTTCATTGAGCAGAGGTATAACAAGGGAAACATCCATAAAATCATTTTAAATCAGAAACTACTTTCCTTTTTAATAAAAATGCCGGCAATCAGTGCAAATATCAGGGAGAAAAAGGCATAAGAGAAAAAACCTATGATGCCCAACCAGCCGGGGGTAATGAATTTTTTCGTATACAGCATGGCCAGTTCCAATTCTTCATCCGTGATGTCGGGTTTTGACCTTAACATATTGTCTTCCGCATCCCTTATCATGGTGTCGATCATGTCGGGGGCTATATCCCTGAAAAAGAAATAGGTGAAAATACCTGATAAAATGGCAGCGACCGCTCCCGTGTAAAAGCCCACGGAAAAACTCTGACCGTAAGAGATTATACCTCCCAGGTGTTTATCCCGGTAATTGATGGCCGAAAAGACGATCCCTCCCAGTAACACAATATATCCCAGAAACCCGAAAGTTTTGTTACCGGTGAGGTCGAAAACAAAGAAGAGCAGGCTGAGCGCTATCAGGGCCAGCCCGGTGCCAAGCCCAAAGCTGAGGGCCTGCTTAAAAACGGATTGACGGGTATTTTCCATGATCACATTATTTTAAACAAAAGACAAAAGTAAAAAGAATTGTCACAGAATAAAACAATAAACGAAATGCAGCGCTTAAAACTTTTTTTGTACTTTTGCAGCGGGTAAGTCTTATACGACCAGCTCCCGCTGAACTCCCCCAGGACCGGAAGGTAGCAAGGGTAGGCGGTTGTAGCGGTGCGATGTAAGTAACTTACCCTTTTTTTATGCGGGGATCTGGATGAATTTGCCTGAAGAAAATTATAGTTACGAATTTAATTATGATGGGCTGATTACTTATTTTACAATTACATAATAGTAATTATGGCCTTTGTGCATTCTTTGTGGGCTTTGTGGTAAAAAACCAGGCCACTAATCAGAACCACCACGGACACAAAGAAGGCCCACCTGACCGTCCGGGCAGACACAAAGTTGCACTAAGAGATAGCAAAAAATGAAATCGTTAATAATTTATAATACAGAAAGGAATGTAGCCAACCTTTCCGTCCGGCCATAAGGAAAAAACCTCATCTCCGGCTTGCGGGGATGAGGTTTGCTGCACAAAATATATTGTGTTCACTCATTCGGATCTCAGAAAGGCACCTGCTTTCCGCAACCTGCATTGGGCGCCCAGAAGTCGATTTTATCCGTGTTGTCAACCGTACCGTTCATGTTATAATCCCCTTGCTTGTAGCCTGATTGCCCCGTTTGGGGAACCCACACTTCTATTTTATCGGAAGAGGAGACCTGTCCGTTGGAGTTTCCGTCACCGGAATACATACCCCAGATGCCGGGGGCAAGTTCTTTATGGCCCAGATGCCCGCCGTAAGCCTGGTTTGCCCCGGTAGTATAATCGAAGGACCAGGTTCCATCAGTGAGTGTGAGCGGATAATTGGACATCACTCCCAGGTGACTCCTGTGCCAGACCACTGCATAAAGGTTTTGCGTAATGGTGATGTTAAAACTCATAAGAGAAGCTCCGTCAGCGGAAACAATATCGCCATTCTTAAGCAGGAAGCCGGCCTGCGATGCCACGGTGGTGGCTCCCGTTGCTGTTCCTGCCGGGCCTGATGTTTCTCTCAGTTCAACCAGTACCCAGTCGACGATATCATTGTTGGGGATGGCGGTCACTGCCTCGGTTCCGGTGTAGAACCACGGGTAGGCATTGTAAGGTTGGGAAAGAGGAAGGTAACCGTAGTTTTTAAGCCAGGTCATCATCATGGATCCGCTGAAAGGTCCTTCCAGGAAGACTTTCAGGTCGATCTGCGGCGCCGGAGGTACGGGTGGGGCGAGCAAACCGAAAAAGTCAAGGTATTGCTTCATCAACTCATCACGGGTCGAGGGGAATGCGCCATTGGCAAGGCCGCCGAATTCATGCGAGGTTCCGATGGTCATGTAGCTTCCTCCATCATAAGCAACGCCGGTGCCATATGACGGAGAGAGGTTTTTCAGTATGGCAACGGCAGGAGATACCGGATTGATCCTGTCCATCCAGTTGTTTTCACCGGTATAAGTAAAACTCATTCCTTCGGTGAAAGTGCCGGTTTGACCTAAAACCGTGCCCATATCGCCGGATCCGTCACCCACAGCGCTGATTTTAAACATGGGATGAACGGCCGTCTGGCTGTCGTAATACCAGGTGTCTCCCCCTTCCATGTAGATTTTACCTCCCCCGTTCAGGAAAGCGGCAAGGGCCTGACCTTGGGCCGAGGTCAGCACATGGTTGTTGCTGTATATCCCAAGACATACAAAAAGGGAGGAATAGAGGTCCATGGTGGCGGCATCCGGGAAAGTGGTGGTGTAATTCACCGTTACCCCATTGTTTTGAATGGCAGTTTGCATAGCGGGCCCTGAGTTGTGGTTGTCGTCGAGGTCGACGATCAGCACGGGGATCTGGCCGATCACTATGTTGAAAGCCCCTATGCCTGTGATGCCCAGATCGGCTGTAATGACCAGGTTAAAATCGGCGGTGTGCCCGATCGGTGTGTTGCTTGCGGCCGTGACGTTGTAATTTCTTTGCACTGAAACGCCTCCGGCAATCGTACCATAATTTTGTGAAGCCCCGGTGAGGGTGATATAGGGATCGCTTTCCTGGAGAACTCCGCTGACGTTAAATGCTGCCGATGATCCTGTATTTTCGACAGTTACTGTGATGATCCCGCTTTCACCCGGGTCGAGGATGCCGTTGTTATTGCCTGCCGGATCAGATACCACAAAATCGGTAAATTCAAGCACAGGCGCATGCCCCTCAACGGAGATGCTGCTCGTCCAGAGGGTCTTCCCGTCGCCGTTGGCTTCCACATCAATCACCACATAATGTCCGTCAGGGATGTTATTGGCCACATCGAAAGCGAAAGCGCCTGCAATTTCAACCGTCTGTTCGGGATTGATGGTTCCGTAATTTTCGGTGTTGTCGGTAAAGGTGATATAAGAATCACCGGTGGAAAGGGTAACCACCACGTTGGTGGCCGGTGTGATGCCCACGTTTTTCATTCCCACCGAAAGCAGTATGGACTCGCCGTAATCCATGAGGCCGTCGCCGTTGCCGCCGGTGGCATCATTGATGGTGTAGCCCTGGCTCACCACATAAGGTCCGCTTTGCGGGATAACCGGAACATCTGCCTGGTAAGGCAGGTGGTTGTGGGCCGTTACGGTCACCTTGACCGTTCCCGGATTCTGTACCGGGCTGCTGAATACAACGGTTGCATTTCCACTTGCGTTGGTAAAGGCCACACCATAGATGGACTGATCAGCATTGGAAACACAAACCATGGCATTGCCAAGAGGGCCTCCGCTTCCGATCACAGAAACGGAAAATTCCGACATGCCCAGGAAAAGCGTGGGATTGTGATTCACCGTCATATTGGCGGGCTGAAGCGTCCATGGCTCAAGGGATGCATCGCCCAGCCAGAGGTAGGTTCTGACATTGGAGCGGCCAATGGTGCCGTGAACATTCAGCACCGTGACATTTGCAAAATTCGTCACATATCCTATGTTGTAGATCCCTTCATTGAACACAGCTTTATACATCTCCTTGTCATAATCGTGGTTAGGGATGGTGTACGACGGGATGATGGCGCCATTGACGGCAACAGAAGCCACGGGCGATTTCATAAATGATTCGCAAAGGCAGTTTCCGGAGTAAGCCACAATGTCCATATTGTCGCAGCATACGTCGAAGAAAACAAAAAGCCTGTTGGTGTTGGTAAGCTGGTTCACATGAGAGGCCGTGAAGCTTCCCTGGTTGCACCACTGCCACAATTCCGTAGCGCTGCCATGGCCACGGTAGTTGAAAATCCCGCAGGAGTTATTGTTCACGTAGTTAACCACCTGGTCGTTTGTATAACCTGCGCCGCCGTAAGCCTGTTCAAAAACCGGGGTCTGGAGGGCGTATGGGAAGGTCCTGATCTCCTCGCAGCACTGGGTGTACTTACCGGGATATTGTTCTTTATGGGCAACCAGAATGCTGTTGCGCGCCCAGTTGCTGATATCCGGGTTGAAATAATGACTAATGGTTTTCTGTATCTGGAGGCTGAGTTCCGTAAGGTTATCGTATACAAACCTGCCGATGGCCAGGTCGGCATAATGATCATCCGGACCGTTAAGGCAGGTGTACCAGCTATCGGAATAGGACGGATCCTCGCCTGAGGGCGCCCACCAGTACATGGGTACGTCGTCGGGGCCGCCGCCGTTTCCGCCGTTCGGATAGGCATCGCCCACCATAAGCACATATTCAAGGTCATCTGAAGTGAATAGCTGGGAAATATAGGTTTTGAAATTTGCCGGGGTATTGAAGCCGGCAGCCATGGTTTTGACCTCCACCCGGAAGCCCTGCTGGTTTTTCCAGTCCACCAGGGGTTGAATGGAAGCTAAGGCGTTGGTGTTTGTGATGATGAGATACTTGATGTCGTCATTTCCCTTATATTCAGGAACCATTCCAAGCGATGCAAAATTGAGGATGTTGCTTTCATACAACCTGTAAAACATAGGGCTTACAAAATTGTCGCGGTTCAGGGTAAGTTCGCTGTCGTAGCCGTAGAATTCAATTTCAAGTGTGATCCGTGTTGTGGCCACAAGTTCGCCGTTGGCGGGATTGTAACTGAAAGGGACGATGTGGAGCCCTGCGACCCTGACATCCCTCCAGATGCCGGGCCTGTCGAGGGTTACCTGGTTGCCCGGGTACACCTTGTTGTCAGCATAAAAAGCTTTGTCGATGACAAAATCGTGCCCCGCTCCGCCCGGATTGTCGGTGGTTGGCGTCTGAAAGGGATAAACATGATAGCCTGTAAGGACAACGGTCTCATGGTTTAATATGTTCACCTTTGCCAGTTGATTGCCCGGAAAACCGATAAGCTGATGTATCACCGGCAGTTCGGGTTTACCCACCTCCTGGGTTGTGCTTCCTTCGGTGAGTTCGATGCGCTGAAAGCGAAGGAGTTCCTCATTCACTTCGGAAACATACATGCCGGGAATACTGATATCGAGTACCAGCCTGGAGCCCGTTTGTTCTGTAATGGAAACCGCCGGAGCGCCCGGGGTTTCAGAAATAAAAGCTGTCCAGCTTTTCTGTGCCGAAATTGAAAAAGCCAGCAACACTGAAAAGCATCCTAAAAGTAATACTCTTTTCATATAAAATGATTTAATGGGTTGATAACAAAAGAATTATGAGAAATAACATGATCCAAAATATTCATATTTATAAATATTTCCAAAAATATGTATAAAAAACTGCACTTCTTCATTCAGGCAGCTAATTTTTTCGAAATGACATGAAACATTTATAATCAAGACAGATATTGCAGTGATAAAGTTGGCTTTAAAAACAGTCCGAAGGCTTATTTGAGGTTTTTTTTCTCATGGTTCGTCCTGTTTTTCTATTTTAGCCAAAGGATTTTTAATAATGCGAATGACTGCAGGAAGAATAACTTCAGTGTTTTTTTCCCTACTCATGTTTACACTTGCCGGGGCCGGTACCGATAGCCTGTACAGGGTTCTTCCGGATGCACGGCAAAAAAGCGTGATACACAACCTTCTTGCCGAAGCGCTGCTTCATGATTCAATGGAGGCGAGTCTCCTTCATGCCGAAACGGCCCTGAAATATGCAATTCAGGAAAACAATCTTCAGCAGCAGGGCGTCGCACAATTCAACATGGCAGAAGTGTATGCACTCTCCTACAGGGCAGATTCAGCCATTGTCCGCTACAATCGTGCCCTGGAAATATTTCAAAAATCCGGGAACAATTACAACATCAGTTACACATACAATAACCTCGGATGGCTTCATTATGAGTACGGGAATTTTAAGGAAGCCATCAACTTTTATAACAAATCTCTCAGCCATCTTGATCCGGTAAAAGATGCGGCAGACCTCTCCCACCTTTACCTGAACATCGGAAACAGCTACCATCAGTTGGGTAACTATCACACAGCCATTGACTATTTCAGGAAATCACAAACCATCAGCGTCTCGCTTGGCGACAATTATGCCCTACCCATTGCTTACAACGGTATAGGTCTGGCCTACAAATATTTAAGCATGTATGATTCGGCAATACATTATTACGGGGCCATGCTGGAACACGACAAAACACATGGGAGCATAAAAGATCTGGCCATTGATTACCAGAACATCGGTTCTTTATACTACCAATGGGGAAATTTTCAGCAGGCTGAAAAATATTACCTTGACGCTTTTAAAATATTAAAGGACGAAGGTTCCGTCCTTGAGATTTCATCCATTACCAATAATCTCGGGCTGGTGTACAAATCCCTGGGAATGTACAGGAAAGCCCTGGAATACCTTGAACAGGCGCTGGAAATGGATGAAAAGGCAGGCATCACAACAAACATTGCCATCAGGCACAACAACATCGGTGAAGTGTATTCAGATATGGGCGATTATGCAAAAGCGCTGGAACGTTACAGCAAAGCCCTTGATATCAACACCATGACCGGTCAGAAGTATAATATGGCGGTGAATTACCTGAATATGGGAACGGCTCTTATGAAGCATAGAAAGATGACACGGGCGCTTGAGCGGTACGATTCAGGTCTCGGAATTGCCTTATCCATTAAAGCGGGAAGCCTGGTACTGTTGTTTTATGAATCCATGACAGCGACTCTCCATTCCATGGGAAGATATAAACAGGCCCTGGAATGCCAAAGCTTGTATTCGGCGCTGAAAGACAGCCTCTTCAAAGTGGAGGACCAGGCAAAGCTCGCCGACCTGAGCATCAGGTATGAGCTGGACAAAAAAGAAAATGAGATTGCTTTTCTTAACCAGCAAAAAGAACTCGAAGA
The DNA here is from genome assembly GCA_016927695.1 of Bacteroidales bacterium. Lineage (GTDB taxonomy): Bacteria > Bacteroidota > Bacteroidia > Bacteroidales > JAFGHD01 > JAFGHD01. Next base: position 1,263 of record JAFGME010000156.1, on the reverse strand, counting down.
AGCAAGATCGGCTTCATACCGAAATTATATTTACCATCTTTCCACAGGTATTTTCGTGGTGGTTGTATTGCTGGTTATCCTCTACGGGCAATACAGATCAAAAATTAGGGCCTACAAAAAGCTTGTCAGAAAGAGTATGGAAACCCTCGGCAACCATGAAAACACAGATGAGCCTGCATTATCGGGAAACGGGACGCCGGCAGGCAATTCAGAAAATAACCGGAGCGCCCTTCACAAACAGTTACATGAATCCTTAACCAGATACTTAAAGAACGACAAACCTTACCTGAACAAAGAAATCAGCATCAGGGAAGTGGCCGGGGCGCTGGGAACGAACACGCATTACCTTTCTGAAGCCATTAACAGTTACAGCAGAAAGAATTTCAACGCATTGATCAATGATTACAGGGTCAGGGAGGCGTGCAGGCTGCTGGCCGATCCAAAAAACGAAAACATCACCATTGAAGCCATTTCACAGCAATCGGGTTTTCACTCAAAATCGGCATTCAATACGGCTTTTAAATCCTACACCGGGGTCACCCCTTCCTATTTCCGGAGGTCGGTATCTCATACATGACAAACAATACATTGATTTGAGAACATTTTTTTCGCCGTCATACTCCTCTATCCCTCATACATTTAGCCCCGAATCTCCTGACAGTATTGACCTGATTCATGAATCATGACAAGTTTTTTCCGTCACATTTAAAAATTAAATATATTTTAGCAACCTCACTCAACTATTAAAAGTAAAAAAACGATGAAATTAAAACTACGCACAGGCGCCCTGATCCTGACCGGACTTTTTATTGTGTTACAGGCAAATGCCTATGTAACCAAAAGCGGCAATGTATCCGGTGAATACTGGCACAACACCGACACTTATTATGTGAACGGAAACCTGACCGTGGATGCCGGAACCACCTTCGAAATTCAGGCGGGAACGAGAGTAAAGTTTGCTCCGGGTAAATCCCTTAACGTTTATGGTACCATTATCTGCAATGGCAACTCCTCATCCAATATCATTTTTACCTCCATGGATGATGATTCTGTGGGGGAGATCATTCCCGGCTCCGATGGCAATCCCCATCCGGGAGACTGGGGACGGATATTCGTCGATGGATACAGCAGTAACGACGGCATTGGGTTGTTCGAACATGTCATTGTCCGGTATGCCGGCGGTTCTTATGGAAACATCTATTTTTACTATGCAGGAACCGCATCGCTGCAGAACTGTATCATCAGGCACAGCAACAATTATGG
>JAFGME010000025.1 GCA_016927695.1 Bacteroidales bacterium | reverse complement strand
ACCTGAACATTGAAATAATCGGGTTCAATCCTCATTTTTTTAAGGATGGAAATCACGTCCATCCCTGTGCAACCACCCAATGACACTAAAGTCAGAGGCTTGGGACTTGGGCCCCTGTCCCTGCCACCAACTGTTTCATCGGCATCCAAAATGATCTTGTGATGATTCACGGAAGCTTCAAAGGACATTTCTTCTGTCCAGGTAACATCAACTTTGTTGGTCATAATAACTAAACTGTTTTTTTTTCAAATCTTCGTTTAAAACCACTTTGTTCCTGTATGAAACAATTATACCCGTGTTTTTGTTTAATAGTCAGGGCACAAACAGAAATTCCGAAGGAACAATACCCGCCCTGACCGAATCTATAGCGGCCCCGTTGTCACCCCTGTACCTGTAAACCCAACCGGGATGGGCATAGTCAAGGGGATTGGAAATATAAATCACATTGTCTTTTGAATCATATCCCAGTGAGTATGGAATACCTATGTACGGGATGAAAGGCAATGCAGGTAGCGCTTCCTCATCCACGCCCATGGCAAACACCCCGCCCGGAAAGTTATAAAACAAAACATCTCCCTGGTTATTAATGACAAGTTTTTCAGGGTGGCTTTCGGCGCCGGGGAAAGAAAAATCCTTTGTAATTGAATAATCTTCAGGATCAACAGCCACCAAATGACCGGAAGAACTTCCGCCCGTATGCCAGTAACCCTTGCCGGAGCACATAATCCATACTTTGCCGTATTTATCCTGCTGAATTCCGGTAGGCCGAGGGTATACCATCACCGTTTTGACCGCCTGATGGGATGCTATGTCAATTATAGTGACTGTGCTGTCGATCCCCAAACCTCCCTGGTTCAGCGCCCAGACCTTATCGTTTATCAGGGCCATCTTTGTCGGGCCCGTACCTGCAGGAATCTGTCCTGAAACCTCAAACCCCTTTGTGTTGATGATCCTGATGGTATTATCCCAGCACGAAACATAAGCCGTATGGTCTCCGACAAATAAAATGTATGCAGGAAAACTGATGCCGGAGATTCTTCCGGTTGAGCTGAACGATGGAAAATGGGCCAGTTCTATTTTATCGGCATTGTTCACGGCGATAAAAACCGTGTTGCTGATGATGGTCATGGAAAAAACAATGTTACCCAAAGGGATCAACGAGTTGGCCTGTTGGTAAATGTTATGATTCACCTCTGAGCCGTCTCTTTTCCAGAAGGAAACGGTTCCTGTTCCGGTATTGTATGGTCCTTCATTGACAATAAAAACCCCATCCTCAAAACCTGTGAAGGCAGCAGGCAGATCAGCGGTTTCCTTGTTGCAGGAGATGAAAAAGAAAGCTATGAAAATGAAAAAGGCAAATGTTTTCATATTCAGATTTTAGTTCAAATAATAATTCAGGGATATTCTGTAATATCGTCCGGGCATGGGATAAAAAGCCACTGCCTGGTATTCTTCCTCCCACACATTCCTGATCTCCATCCTGAGGGCAAAAGAGTGCTTTCCAAAATCAATATCCCGGCTAAGGGTAAGGTTTCCAACATCATAATAGGGCAAATAAGCGCTGTTGTCGGTGGTCGTGTATCTCTTCCCCGTCAAAACATGTCCATACAGCAGGGTGTTCCCCCGGAAAGTTATTGTGAGGTTTGCATTAAAACGGTGTTCCGGCACATAGATAAGTTGTTTTCCATAAGTATCATCAGCGGGAGATAGTTTTGTCTGATGGGTCGATTTTACATAAGTGAAACCAACATCCGGCTTTATCTGCCAGCCATTGAAGCTGAAGGATGCCATTCCGGTAAATTCAATGCCCCGTGACCAGACTTTTTTTACATTTTCAGGGACGGAGTAGGATCCTTCGGGCACCCAAAGTATCCTGTTCTCCACACTTGAGCTAAAAACGGTCATCGTCACAACACCCTTGTTTGTTACTTGTTTATTCGTTAACAAACATTCCAGACCGGCTTCCCCGTTCCATGATTCCTCGGGATCCAGATCCTCATTTCCTCCCGGCACCCAGAAACGCTCATTAAAAGTAGGGATGCGGAAATTTTTCGAAATGCTGATTTTACCGGAAACGGGCTTCCAGATATGACCTTCCAGGCCTAATGCAGGGGTGAATGGAACCCTGTAGCCTCCGGTGAAATTCTGCCGGAAGTTCAGGTTGGCTTTCCAATTCAGGGATGGCATAAAGACCCTGATCATGGCAAAAATACCAGTAGTATTTTGAAACACCTTACCATTCCAGTTTTTGCTGTTGCCGTGCTCGTTGATAAAGGAAATTCCTGTACTAAAATCCATATATTGCGAAATCCTGGTGTCGAACTGTAGCTCCGTATTGATTTTATCTGTTGCAATTTCAGAATCTATCCGGGATGATTCAGAGGATCCCGGGTCAAAATAACCGGATTCATCATGAAACAGACCGCCCCTGAACGCGATCCTGTGATGGCCGATGAATTTCCGGGCAGTGATCATCCCTCTTACCGATCTGTCCTCCTGGGTGGCATCTTCAGTGGTCTGTGTGAGGGAAGGGGGTATCTGCCTGTAGTTGTCCTGATACCAAAATGCTCCCCCCAGCAGCAATTTCGTCCCTAATCGCACATATAAATCCTGTATAAAACCATATTGCCGGGATAAGGCGTGTTGTTGTCTTTGGTTTTCACCGTAAATGTCCAAATACTCAAAGTCATTGCAGGAAGTGCGATGAATCGCCCTGGTTTGCGAAAACAATTTGTTCCCTGCGAGTGTTATTGCTGCATTTCCCGAATATTCACCAAAACTTCCGAAACCCATACCGGCGCCTGCCTTTATGGTTTTCATAAAAACCGGATGGGTGTTCAGGTGGATGCTCCCTCCGATGTTGCCGCTTCCGAAAAGGGAACTGCCACCGCCATAAAGGATATGTACATCGCCAAAATAGCCTGTGGGCACGAGCGAGAAATCGATCAGGCCATTGCCGGAAGGGTTGAGAAGTAGCCCGTTCCAGTAAACGCCGGTATGTTCCGCTGCAGTGCCCCTGAATGATATGGTACTCAATCCGTTGAAATTATAAGTCTTGGTCTGAAGTGATGAATACCGTTCTGCCAGTTCTCCCAGGTTCATTGTGTTATTCAGTGTCAGAATAAGGCTGTCGGGTGTCAGCATTTTTTGTCCTGCAGCATAGTTGTCCAGCCTTTCCGAGGAGACCTCAAAAACGGCCAGATGCACCACCGAATCACCGGAAAAAACGCCCTGGGCATGTAAGAGGCCGGAAAAACATAAAAATACCAACAGCCAGCCCATGATCGCTTTCATTGCTTAAGGAATTTTCCGGTAAAAGAAGCGTCGCCGGTATGTATTGAAATAAAATATAATCCCACAGGTAAACAGCTTATATCCATCCGAATTTTCCCCGTTTCTGACAGCAATGCAGCGCAGGAAAAAGAAGAGAGTTGTTTTCCGGTTATATCAAAGACATTGATCCACACACGGCTTCCCCATGAGGGAGGCAACTTCAGGACAATATATGAACCTGCCGGGTTAGGATAGACTTCTATGCTCCGGAAAAGGTCTTCACTGATCCCGGGATGGGATTTGTTATGGATCACACCAATGGCATCCAGATCAAAGCCCCCTGAAGGAAAAGCTGTGGGCCAGGGATCATTCACCCTGTTTCCCTGGGAATCAAAAGAGGCAAAAGAATCCTGGATGCACCCTGTGACATCCGCAATGCGGACATGGGTAACATGATTTATGTCCAAATTCGTCATTCCTTCAAGTTCTTCCAGATTAAAAGGGGTTCCATAGAACAACCTGTACTTTCCGGCAAGATTGTTTATCTTTTCTGTCTCAATGAGGCCGAAAGCATCTACCTGCAGGGTGGTCTGGGTAAGAGAAACGGCATCGAAACGGACAAAGTTAACACCATCGGAACTAACTTCCACGAAGGCGAGTTCGAGATAATCATCAGAGAATGAGTTTTCGAAGACAGCAAAATCAAAACCGGGTCCATCCACAATGGGTTCATTAAAAGTCAACACTGCCGTACCTGCATCACCCAGGCTAACCACAGCATTATCGGGCGCTCCGGTTGCATGGGCATCCGAGCCAAAAGAGACAAATCCCGAATCGGGCCATGCAATGTTCAGAAAGCCTCTTTCCACCTGGCAGTTGACGGCCCAGGCTATAAAAGCAGAACTGTCGGCATGAATGGCGGTTGTCCCCTCCTGCCCTGCCGGCGGAGGAAACTGCCCCACCAGCTTTTGGATGAGCAGGGCCATGACCATCAGAGAAAATAACTTCCTGACCACGGCTTATCTTTTTACAACTTTAACCTGCTTAATAAATCCATCTATCTGGAAATGAACCACATAAAAGCCAGGCATAAGCCATGACAAATCAAGACTTCCCTCATGCGCCATCCCCGGTTGCCTGGCAACCTCCCTTCCAGTGCGGTCAAAAACAGCGATTGCCTGGATATTGCGGATAGACTGCCAAAACAGATTATCCCGGAACGGTACCGGCCATACAGACAGTTCCCATGATTTATTCCTTTCTCTTGTTGCCGGATTCAAAACATACTCTATTTCAATGGCTTCCGCTGAAATATCTGCCTCAAAGGCGCCGGTTTCATTCCCCGAAAGATCGAAAATTTTCCCCTCCCCCATTGAAAAATAATCGGTTACCGTTACATAAAACAGTTGGCTGACATGATCATACACTGCATCGGCGATGTAAATAAAGCCGGCAGATCCCGGATCGGGGACGATGGAAGCTTCAAGAATGTTTAACGAACTGAGATCGATAGACCCTATTCCGTTATTGATGATAAGATACAGTATGTTTCCGTCTTTTCCCACCCCTTTTCCAAAAGCATGATTATAAACCGTTGTACTCCATTCCATGGTTTCGGTGTGATAGGCAGTGACAGACCCTGTTGTTGAAAGATAGGGGCTTTTGTTCACTGAAAACAGCATAAGCCCGTCAGCATACAGATCATATATTCCGGCAGCGCCTGTTCCGAAATTCATTTCCCTGACCAAACTGAGGTTCATACCGGTTACAGCCAGCTTCCCTTCTGTTGCCTGCCAGTCGCCGGGAACAGCAACATACACTGTGTCGGCAATGATACAAATGCCGGCTGCATCCGATGAAATGCCTTCTGTCTGGCTTAACAACTGCAAATTCTGCATGGAAAAGCTTTTCAGGTATATTCCATCAGCAGGAGGGCCGCTTATATCACTGCGGCGCGATACATAAAGGATTCCATCATGACAAAGTAACCTGCTGAGGTTGCTTTCATATACTGATGCCACCTTTTGTTTTGTTTCAAGATCAAATTTTACGATAGAATCCTCAGCAGCCACAAAAATAAATCCTTCGTGGATAAAAATATCCTGAATGGATTCCCGCATCACCTCACCGATGGAAGAATACGCGGAGGTTGCGGGATCAAAACCTGTAATGGTCACATGGTCGGCAGGATTGCCATAAATACCTCCTGCCCCAATAATCAGTTGTTTCATTTCCACCTGTGCTGAAAGGCGGAGAAGCAGAAAAAACAATCCCTGCATCAACAGAATAGCCCTTTTCATAACATAAGATTTTAAGGTTTAACACTATAACAACCTCAAAACTTACAGGGAAACTTCAGCGAATAGTTGACGAATCAATTATTCTCCACTTTTTACCCGAAAGTCTCGAACTGTTTTGCATGAAAGGCAGGTCTTCTGACTTATTCCTGAGGCTGAAGCCTTCCCAACCGCATCCTGACGATCAGTGGCCATCGATTCCAGCTTCTTTTACGGAAATCACAGCAGCGGGTACTGTTGCCGAATTTCCCGCAGAGCGGGATTCACGGCATTCCCTTTTCACATCCTCCGGAAACAACCGGACGAATGCACCTTTTTTGCAAAGGCAAATGTATGGATTATTTTCTAAAAGGGAATTTTATGTGATTTTTTTATCCGGCGGTATTTCACCCTTCCGTTATTCCTTCATCATTCCGGCGATGATGTCTTCCACCTTAATGCCTTCGGCCTCGGCTTTGTAATTTCGCACAATCCGGTGTCTCAGCACAGCAGTGGCCACCGCCTTAACATCTTCAATGTCAGGCGAATACTTACCGTGGGTGGCGGCATGGCATTTTGCCCCGATGATCAGGTATTGTGAGGCACGCGGACCTGCGCCCCATGTGAGATACTCTTCTGCCCAGGGATGGGAACCATTGCAGGCAGGTCTGGTTTTAGCCACAAGTTTAACTGCAAAATCAAATAAATTGTCCGGGACAGGAATCCTTCGCAACAACTCCTGGAAAAAAATGATCTCTTCAGCGGTGAGCACCACCCGGGGATCGGGTGCATAATCGGCGGTTGTCGACTTCACAATGTTGATCTCTTCACTGAATGACGGATAATCGAGCCAAATGTTAAACATGAATCGGTCGAGCTGAGCTTCGGGAAGCGGATATGTGCCCTCCTGCTCAATAGGGTTCTGGGTGGCAAGAACAAAAAAGGGTTCCTGCAATACATATCGTTTTCCGGCGACAGTCACAGCTTTCTCCTGCATGGCTTCCAAAAGGGCCGACTGCGTTTTCGGGGGGGTCCGGTTGATCTCGTCGGCAAGTATTATATTGGCAAAAACCGGTCCTTTGATAAATCTGAAATGCCGGCTTTCGTCCAGTATTTCTGTTCCCACAATATCTGACGGCATAAGGTCGGGAGTGAACTGTATCCTGCTGTATGAAAGTCCTAATGCCCTGGAGATGGTATTTACCAGAAGGGTTTTGGCCAAACCGGGCACACCCACCAGCAAACCGTGGCCTTTGCTGAATATAGCCACCAGCACTTCCCTCACCACCTTGTCCTGGCCTACGATAACCCTCGCAATCTCTTCTTTTAAAGCTTTATATTTATCTACAAAGGCATCCAAAGCCTCTACATCATTCTTGTAATTCATAACATCATGTTTGTTACCAATTAATCTGTATTCTTACTGAGCCAGCCATCCGCGAATTCACATGTGCGGTATTCATCTGCTATCCTTACAAAGGTATTGGAAGCCTTTTCACGGATCCACTTTTGTACCGCTCTGGCTTCCTTTTCGTCCAGGGCCCATTCCTGTATCCTGCTGTAATCGTCTTTCAGATTGGCTTTGTGCGGGTCTGTCCTTTTGCTGAGATAGAGCAACCGGTAAGCGCCGGTACCTTCTTCGGTTTCAAACTGGACCGGAATGGAAATCTCTCCCACCTCAAGCTTATCCACCACAAAAAACACTTTGGGATCAAGGTGATCGGCTTCAAACAAAGTGTTTCCGGTAACGGGATTCAGGATCAATCCTTTGTTGACTTTGCCGGGATCATCTGAAAACTCAGTCACCGCCTCTTCAAATGTATATTTGCCCTGATCAATCATACCCGCGATGCTGTCGAGTTCAACCTTAGCCTTTGCCAGGTCAAAAGGGGATACTTTTGGTCTGAGTAGAATGTGCCTGATGTTGACAAACTCTCCCCTTCGTTCGATAAGCTGGAGGATATGGTACCCTGCCTTGGTTTCTACTATATCAGATACTTCTTCTTTCTGAAGCCTGAAAGCCACTGCTTCAAATTCAGGATAAAGCTCGCCCCTGCCATGCAGACCTAATTCGCCGCCATTCCTGGCTGAGCCGGGGTCTTCGGAATACAGGATGGCCAAAGTGGCAAAACTCTCCCCTTTGAGTATCCTGGCCCTGAGTTCGTTGAGCTTTTCCATCACCCTGTTTTTTTCATCAGAGCTGACTTTTGGCATTTTCACAATCTGGGCAATCTCTATTTCTGAATTTATGAAAGGAATGCTGTCATCGGGTATGGTTTTATAGAATTCCCTCACTTCAGAAGGAGTGATCTTAATATTTTCGGTAATTTTACCCTGCACGGTTTCCACCATGATCTGCTCCCTCACCTGATCGCGGAACTCCTCTTTGAACTCAATCACCGACTTCTCATAAAACTCTTCGAATTTCTCCTGTGAACCAAACTGCCCGATAAAATAACGCAATCTGCGGTCGAGTTCACTTTCAACCTGGACATCAGACACTTCAACGCTGTCAATCCCTGCCTGGTTTAGTAACAGTTTCTGGTAAAGCATGTTTTCCAGGATATTGCATTTTACACTGGATTCCGAGCCGGTGATCCCCTGTTGCATCCGGTACTGGAAATACTGCAATTCTATTTCCGATTGCAGAATGATCTCTGAACCCACGACTGCCATAACCTGATCAATCACAACGCCCTTTTCCTGAGCATTGACAAGCAAGGGAAACAATACAATCAGTATGCGGATTTTATTTATGGTTGTTATCATTAAAATTTTCTTACAAACTAAATTAGCCCCCCAATATTGTGATTTCATCCTCAATATATCTCAAAATCATTGTTCTGCATTGCCGTGCTGAATATTTCCTCCCTCATGTTTCTGATATACTTCAGTTTTCGCTGATTGAGAATGATCTGCCTGATGTTCTCCATCTCGAAACCTAAGGGCGGCAGTTCATCTATCAATTTATAAGCCGTAAGGGATAAAAAGTAGTGGTAATGGTCATCCTCAAGCTCCACTTTTTTATTGTTTCTCAGAAAGGCCTCTTTATTGTTCGTTTCCACAGGAACGAATCTGAGCAGATCATCAAAGGGTATCCATTTCTCATCGTTAAAATTATATGTTTCAGCATGATTGATGAAATACACTTCCAATGAATCCGATGCACCCGGAGTGCTTGATCTGAAAAACCTTTTCACCCTGTTCAATGATTTCTCATTGTTTAAAAACCGCGCATATACAGCCCTCACAATATTGGTTTTGAGCCTGAAGTTTTCGATATTATCATTAAAATACGACTCAATTTCATAATCGGAAACCACAGTGTCGAGGTTTTGTTGAACCAGCTTGCTTTCGTACTCATAAATGATCAGCGAGTTTTTGTATTCTTCAAGTTGCTTTTCAAACCGGATGTCTTCCGGGAGCAGGTTTTTTTTAGCGATATCCAGGATCAGCTCTTCCCTGATCCAGCTGTCGATGTAATTTTGAACCATCACCATACTGTCTTTCACGCCTGTTCCCTTGGGTACGATATTAACGAGATCGGACTGGTACAAATATTTGTCTGCTACACGGGCAAGCGGATGGTCACCGACAGGTCCTTTCCTGGGGATACAACCGGTGATCAATAAAAAAGCGCAACAGATAAGCAAAGCTGTTTTAAAACAGGTTGTCATTGTATGATGATAGAGCTGAACACTTCTTCATTCACCTTCACGGGATATTTGTTCCGGAGTTCCTGTATCCATTTTTCTTCCAGGAAAGTCTGATAATCAGCGGTGATGAACCCCCTGGCTTCGTCGAAGCTCTTGGGGCCGGGGGCAATTTTGCCATGAACCACCACAACCAGGTACCTGCCGTTGTTTTCGATGGTTTCTGTAATTCCTTTTTCCCATTTTATCCCATCGATTATATCATTTTCATTGCGTGAATAAAGTTTACTTTTCACCTGGACGACATCCAGCGAATCCCCATTGATTGCAGATATGATCTCCTCATCGCTTAACCCTTTTGAAGCCAGACCCTTCACCTGTTCAGCATAATCCGGTTCGGTACAGGAAAACACAGACGCATTCAGTCTTTCGCCCCATGTATATTTTCCATAGTTATCGCTGAAATATTTTTTAAGGCCTGTGGTGTCTTTAACGGCTTTTGACCACACATTTTTTTCGGTGAGGTCAAAGAGCAAAATCCCATCCCTGTATTCTTTAACCAGGGCTTTAAAATCAGGATATTTATCTTCCAGTTTGGTGTCTTCATAAGCGATACACCTATCATTTACAAACTGCTCAAAAGTTTTATTCACAAACTCAATGATGGTTTCATCCTTTCCGATTTTCTGGTTGTTTTTAAAAAAAGCGGCAAATTCATTTAGGGAGTGTTCTGCATCTCCAATTTCAAAAACAGTTTTTTCGCCCCCGAACCCTTCCGGAATTTCCCACTTCCAGTTGTAAACCGATGAATCTACTAAAGGGTAAAAGGAAGAAAGAACATTCTGGTGGATATTGATTCCGTAATCATTTTTAATGCCTGAAATGACGCTTTGCCTGCTTTTTTCTGCCCTGGCATCCTTCTGGATGGTTCTTTTCAATTCTCCCTGTAATTCTTCGAATGGTTTTTGTTCCGTTTTACTGATATATTTGAGGATATGCCAGCCGAAATTGGTAAGAAGGGGTTCGGTTACCCTGCCTGTGTCGGGAAGTTTTTTAAGCGCTTCCACAAACTCAGGAACCAGTCTATTGATGCGAAGTTTCGGAAGCAACCCTCCTTTGGAGGATGATCCGGGGTCCTGGGAATACTCTTTCACCATATCTTCAAATTTTTCACCGCCGGTGATCCTGTTGTACAGGGAATCAATTTTCATTTTGACGGCAAGAGAATCGTCATGGGTTGCACTGTCGGGGATTTTGAGATAAAGGTGGGCAAGCTGCACTTCACCGTAAGAAGGTATCCTGTCGGTGACTTTCACAATATGATAACCGTATTTTGTCCTGACCGGTTTGGAGAAATATCCGGTTTTAGTCTTATAAGCAGCCGTTTCAAAGGGGTAGATCATATCGAAAACGGTAAAATACCCTATATCGCCTTTGTTGCCTCTGACGGTTTTGCCTGAGCGGGGATCAACCCTGTCATTGATATAAGGATCCTCAGAGACATCCCTGGCAACGTTTTCAAAAGCTTCCCCGTTCACCAGCCTTTCATGGGCTTTCATAATGCTGTTCCAGGCTGCAAGGGTATCTTCAGGCAAAGCATACTGACCCACTTTCACCAGGATATGGCTTGCCCGGATGTCCTCATTTCCCCTTTCCCAGGCTTCTTTGGCAAGAATATCGATCATTTCTTCATTCTCAAAATATTGTTCAGCCAGTTGTTTGCGATAGCCGGCGAGTTCATCCCTGAACGAAGTAACCGTGTCCATACCCAGGGTTTCGGCTTCCTTCACCTTCAACCTGAAGTTGATGTATAGTTCCATATAATCGCGAAGGGATTTTTCATCCATTCTCAGAGTATCCAGGCTGTTTTTGGTATAGACCCTGAGAAACTCAGATACCGGAACATTTTCATCAGCTACCGCAAGAAGGGTTCTGTTGTCCTTTTCCTGGGCAACAATTAAATCAGCGGCCATCAACCATGAGCATACAAAAAAAGCAGCGACAACGATTTTCTTCATATTACCAGCGTTTTTTTTTAATTCAGGGCGCAAAGATAGTCTATTTAATAAAAATAAAAAACGAAGATACGGATTCCCCCATCAGTCAGAAGTTAAAGTATTTCAGGCAATTAATGATTTCCGTGCCGGATATTAACATTATTTAACATTTACCTTGAGTAGTTGGGCGCTTCCCTGGTGATGGTGATGTCGTGGGGATGCGATTCAATGACCCCGGCCTGGGTGATTTGGATAAACACGGCATTTTGCAGTTCCCCGATATTTCTCGAACCTGTATATCCCATCCCTGCCCTGAGGCCTCCGACCAATTGCTGCATCACTTCGGAGAGTCCTCCTTTAAAGGGTACCCTGCCGACAATTCCTTCAGGAACAAGCTTTTTAACATCGTCTTCCATATCCTGAAAATATCTGTCGCGCGATCCTTTCTGCATGGATTCGAGGGATCCCATTCCCCTGTAAGTTTTATACTTACGGCCTTCAAAAATGATGGTTTCCCCGGGGGATTCGTCCACTCCGGCAAAAAGGGAGCCTGCCATCACCGAATCTGCCCCTGCTGCGAGGGCCTTGGTAATATCACCTGTGTAGCGAATCCCGCCGTCAGCAATCACAGGGATCCCGCTTCCTTTCAGCGCTTTGGCAACATTGTAAATGGCTGATAACTGCGGAACGCCAACGCCGGCAATGATCCTGGTGGTGCATATCGAACCCGGTCCGATCCCCACCTTAACCGCCTGAACATTCAGCTCTGCCAGCCTGAGTGCTGCATCCCCCGTGCCTATGTTGCCGACGACAAGCTCCACTTCAGGAAAGTCTGCCTTGATCCTCTTAACCATATCAAAAACAGGTTTCGAAAAAGCATGGGCCGTATCAATCACAATGGCATCCACTTCTGCTTTCACAAGCTCCCCTACACGTTGAAGTGTATTGGTGGCAATGCCAACCGCTGCCGCCACGCGCAGCCTGCCCCTGACATCTTTGCAGGAGTTGGGCCTCGACTTGATTTTTATGATGTCCTTGTAGGTAATTAAACCAACCAGCCGGTAATCGTCGTCCACCACCGGAAGCTTCTCGATTTTATATTCCTGCAGTATATCGGCCACCTTTTCAAAATCGGTGAATTCTTTGGTGGTGATGAGGTTATTGCGGGTCATGACATCCTGTACCGGTTTTTCCATATTTCTTTCAAACCGAAGATCACGGTTGGTCACAATGCCGACGAGCACGCGGTTGTGGTCAATAACCGGTATACCTCCAATTTTATAGTCGCTCATGATTTTAAGGGCGTCCTTTACCAGTGCATCTTTGTTCAGGGTCACAGGGTCGAGTATCATACCGTTTTCAGCCCTTTTCACCTTTCTCACTTCAATGGCCTGTTCTTCAATGCTCATATTTTTGTGGAGCACCCCTATCCCGCCTTCCTGGGCCATGGCGATGGCCATGGTTGATTCGGTGACGGTATCCATGGCTGCCGACACAACAGGCACTTTCAACTGAATTCCCCGGGTGAAATGGGTAGAGATATCCACCTCCCTGGGCATAACTTCGGAATAGGCCGGCAACAGCAATACATCATCGTATGTGAGACCTTCCACCGTGAACTTTTTGTTATCCTTATCCATGATCATTTCAGATTAATTCTGCGAAATTATTAAATTAATCAAATTTTTCTACATTTGTGCTCCCATTTCGATAAAAATGCTTGACAAACTGAAAAGCAAAAACGACTTTGATTCCGGCAATTTCCTGATATTCATCTATATCTGGAGAATTCCCGTTTTCATTATCACGCTTGCGGCCTTTTTTGCCTCCATCATCATTTCATCACCTCTGTTTATCACACCCAAGTATAAATCAACGGTGATCATGTTTCCGGTAATGACCAATTCCATTTCGAAGGCCCTGCTTTCAGAAAATTACGGACAAAAGCAGGACATCCTGGAATTCGGGGAGGACGAACAGGCTGAACAAATGTTGCAGATATTGAATTCCAACAGGATACGCGACAAAATCATTAAGAAGTACAACCTGATGGAACATTACGGAATCGACACGAATTCATCCTATAAATTTACCCGCCTCTACAACACCTATGAAAACAATATAATTTTCAGACGAACAGAGTACATGGCAGTCAAGATCACCGTTTATGACAAAGATGCCCAACTTGCTGCCGATATAGCCAACAACATTGCCGATATTCTTGACTCTACAAAAAATGCCATGCAAAAGGAGAGAGCCATTAAAGCCTTTAGCATCGTAGAATCAAACTATCTCAAACTCAAACATGAAGTTCAGATGATGGAAGACTCCCTGTCGAGATTAAGGGAGCTTGGCGTTCATGATTATGAGTCGCAGGCCGAAATGATCAACCAGCAACTTGCCATTGAGATTGCCCGCGGCAACACTTCCGGGGTAAAAGCATTGGAAGGCAGGCTTGAGATACTTGCAAAATATGGCGGACCTTACGTTTCGATCAGGGATGAACTCGAACACGAAAAAAAACAACTCAGCCTCCTGAAATCAAAATTTGAGGAAGCCAAAGTGGATGCCGAAGAGGTATTACCCCAGAAATTCATAGTAAGTTACGCCTATAAAGCAGAAAGAAAATCCTATCCCGACAGATGGGTGATCGTGCTTATTTCTACTGTTTCTGCCTTTATATTATCGATTATTCTTATTTCAGTTTACGACAGCATCGCTGCCTTCAAAAAAAAAAGCCCTGACGCCTCCGGAGGGCCATGGCTGAAAACATTTGGCAATACAGGCGGTTTATTAAAAAATATCTTTACAATATCAGGAACTGACAAAAACAGCAAAAGGGAAATACAAGATGACCCCGAAAAAGAAGAAAGAAATTCATACGATCAACTGAATGAGAAATTTAAATTCAAGATAAACATGGAAAGTCAATTCTATCAGATAAACCTGCTGAGAGTGATACTTCGGTGGAAAGTGCATTTAGCAGTCATTGCTGTTGCAATTGCATTGCTGGCGGCTGTTTTTTCCAGTCCGTGGTTCATCACACCAAAATTCAAGTCGTATGCAGTGATTTATCCATCCAACATCTCACCATACTCCGAAGAGAGCGAAACGGAACAAATGCTTCAGGTTCTTCAGTCGAAAGACATACGTGACAGCATCATGATCAGGTTCAACCTGGCCAGACATTATGAAATTGACAGTTCATACAAGTATTTTTATTCCACTTTGTCTTATCTCTATTCACAAAACGTTCATATTTCAAAAACGCCCTATGAGGGGGTAAGCATTGAGGTTTTCGACAAAGATCCCGGGGTCGCCAGCGATATTGCCAACGCCATCATTGACTATTACAATATAAAGATCAGGACTCTGCACGAGAATAAATTCAATGAGGTGGTTAAAATGTTCCAAAGGGGTTTGAACAAAAAGAGGAGCAGCCTCGATTCACTCATCTTCCGCTTACATGAACTTGCCAGCGAATATGGGCTTCTTGAATATGATGTACAGGCAGAGGAAATATCCAAAGGCTTCCTTAAAACCATTGACGGAGCCGGAGCATTGCATGTAAATACACCTGAGCTGCTTAAACTTAAGAAAAACTTTGAAAGCAAAGGCGGCGAACTCATCCTTCTGGTCACGCTTATTGAAAACGAAGCCATTCAATACAGCGATATGAAATATGAATACGAGAAAGCCTACATGGACTTTGACAGAAAGTTCACCTATGTAAACGAAATCACCAGGCCTTACCCGGCTGATAAAAAGGCTTATCCCATCAGATGGCTCATCGTGCTGGTATCAGTGCTTGCAGGGACTTTCCTGGCTTTCATCATAGCGCTTATTTTAGAAAACAAACGTCTTGCAGCCTCAAAATCAACCTGATAATTCCGCACTGTTTTGACTGACAAGCTCAAATTAATATGGGTTTATGGCATCAGCGGGCTGTTTATAGCCCTGCATCTCTACCTGATGGTAACAAAAGATTTCTACTGGGCTGCTTTATTTCCTCTGGCGCTGCTTATTTTCATCCTGTATTTCATCTCCCTTGATAAAATCATTTTTTTAATTGTACTTCTGACCCCTCTGGCAATCAACATACAGAATTTTGATATGGGGGTAAGCATCAGCCTTCCTACCGAACCCCTGATGATAGGTGTGCTGGTTTTATTTTTCCTCCGCCTGTGTTTTGATGGGAAAATTGACTTCAGGGTGCTCAAACACCCGGTTTCCATTGCCATATTTGCCAATCTGATCTGGATGCTGTTCACATCGATCACCAGTCAGATGCCATTGGTTTCTTTCAAATTCCTGGTTTCCCGCCTTTGGTTTGTAATACCCTTCTATTTTGTTGGCATTCAGATGTTCCGTGAACAGAAAAACATCAAACCGTTTTTCTGGATGTATATCGTTTCTTTCTCTGTAGTCATCATTTACACTATCTATAAACATTCAAACTATGGTTTCAGCGAGGAGGCAGGTCACTGGGTAATGACTCCGTTTTATAATGATCATACCGCCTATGGCGCCATGCTCGCCTTTTTCATTCCTGTGCTTGCGGGATTTTTTTTCATCAAAGAATATGGTCAGGGAACCAGGATATTGAGCGCCGGGCTGTTGATTTTTTTTCTGCTGGCCCTGATTCTTTCGTATAGCCGGGCTGCATGGTTAAGCCTTGCTGCTACGGCAGTGGTTTTCCTCATCATACTGTTTAAAATCAAACTTCGCTGGCTCATTTTGTCCGGCATTGCCTTTTTAGCATTATTTATGGTTTACCAGCAACAGATATTCGACAAACTGGAACAAAATGAACAGGACACTTCCGCCAACTTTGTTGAGCATATCCAGTCCATCACCAATATATCCTCGGATGCATCTAATCTTGAAAGGATCAACCGCTGGCAATCCGCCTTGCGTATGTTCAGGGAAAGACCTTTCTGGGGCTGGGGTCCGGGCACCTATCAGTTTATGTATGCCCCGTACCAGAGATCAGCAGAAAAAACCATCATCAGCACCAATGCCGGAGACCTTGGAAATGCGCACAGCGAATACATCGGGCCATTGGCAGAAAGCGGCGTATTGGGCATGCTTACCTTTCTTTTTATTGCCATAACATCCATTTACACCGGCCTGAAAGTTTACAGAAAAGCTTCCTCACGGCAGTTGAAAATCATCAGCCTGGTAACGGTTTTAAGCCTTTTTTCATATCTCATGCATGGTTTTTTGAATAATTTCCTTGACACAGACAAAGCTTCGGTCCCCTTTTGGGGTTTTATCGCCATTATAGTGGCCATAGATATTTTTTACAGGAATGAAAAAAACAGTGATGTAAAAAATTGATTTTATTTTTTTTATTTGAAAAATGTGTATATTTGCAGGCACAAAATTTCCCGGATAGTATTCAATCAAATCTTTTTCTTTCAAATATCAAATTATTATACAGAGTGACGGATTAGGCGGAGAAACAAGGTTTTCGGATGAATCTTCCCATATTCAAATACAAACAGAACACCTAAGTGTTTTAATAAAAATAAATTAAATGTACGACATAATAGAGCTAAATGGCAAACTCGTTTCTGAGTTGAAAGAGATCGCTAATGAATTAAACCTCGACAATACTGAAGGTCTTAAAAAGCAGGACCTCATTTACAAGATCCTGGACCACCAGGCTTTGCACCCTTCCCCTATAAAAGTAAATGAAGAAGACACGGAGGAAAAAAAGACCCGGACAAGGATCAGAAGGAAAAACAAACCCACTGAGAAAATTGAAAAAGTAGCTTCTACTGTATCAGAACAACCCGCCCCGGAAAAAGAAAAGGAAGAAATCAAACCGGCATCAGGGGTCATTGATTTTCCGGAGGAAACAGATGAAAAGCCAAAAGTGGATAAAATCATTATTATACCCAGCGCCAAACCTGTAAAAAATGAGGCCTATAAAGTAAAAAGGCATAAACCCCAAATAGAAACCGGCGAATCGCCTGTGAATGAAGAACGGACGGAAGCGGTGCGTCAACCTGAAACTGAAGAGGATAAAAAGGAAGAGTATTCTTTTGAATTTGAGGGCATCGTTTCAAGTGAAGGGGTTTTGGAAATCATGCCCGACGGATACGGATTCCTGAGGTCATCTGACTACAATTATCTTAATTCACCTGATGACATCTATGTTTCACAATCACAGATAAAACTTTTCGGGCTGAAAACAGGCGATACCGTTAAAGGGTCTATCCGCCCGCCCAAAAACGGGGAAAAATACTTCCCGCTGATCAAAGTGGAATATATCAACGGACGGACACCTGATGATGTACGCGACAGGATACCTTTCGACTTCCTCACGCCATTGTTTCCGGAAAAGAAATTCAAAATCAGCGGACACCCCGGAGGCACTATGTCCACAAGGATCATCGACATGTTCAGCCCGATTGGAAAAGGACAGAGAGGACTTATTGTTGCACAGCCTAAAACGGGTAAAACAGTTCTTCTGAAAGAAGTGGCCAATGCCATTGCATACAATCATCCCGAAGCTTACCTTATCGTACTTCTTATCGATGAACGTCCGGAGGAAGTAACTGACATGGAAAGAAGCGTAAGGGCAGAGGTGGTCTCCTCCACTTTTGACGAACCTGCCGACAGGCATGTGAAGATAGCCAACCTTGTGCTTGAAAAAGCCAAAAGAATGGTTGAATGCGGTCATGATGTGGTGATACTTCTCGACTCCATCACCAGGCTGGCAAGAGCGTATAACACGGTGGCCCCCGCTTCCGGGAAAGTGCTTTCAGGAGGCGTTGAAGCCAACGCACTTCAGAAGCCCAAACGTTTCTTCGGCGCCGCAAGGCAGATCGAAAACGGAGGCTCTCTCACCATCATTGCCACAGCCCTCATCGATACCGGATCAAAAATGGATGAAGTGATTTTTGAGGAGTTCAAAGGAACAGGCAACATGGAACTTCAGCTCGACCGCAAATTATCCAACAAAAGAGTGTATCCGGCCATCGACATTGTGGCTTCCAGCACAAGGCGCGAAGAACTGCTTGTCGAAAAAGAATCGCTGCAACGTATCTGGATACTGCGTAACCACCTTGCAGATATGAATCCGCTCGAAGCTATGGAATTTCTCAAGGATAAAATGAGGTTCACCGACACCAACGAAGAGTTCCTCATATCAATGAACAGTTAAGGAAACATCCTTTCACTTTATGATGTGATCGTGCGGGCCAGCGAATGAATGTCCATCCCGTCGAAATCACCCGAACTCATCAACAGCAAATTGCAGTTGTTCCATTCGTGATTCAACAATTCACCGAATAAGAGATGACTGTTTGTAAACACCTTCAGGTCATCACGTCCGAAAGCTTCTTTAATCCGGTTGTCAGGCACTGCCGGCAACCGTTTTATCTCAAGCGCATGAGGATTGTAATACACAATGGCTTTGTCCGCAGAATCCATGGTATTTTTATAATGGGGCAGAAACTTTTCGCTCAGGCTGCTGTAGGTGTGAAGTTCCAGGCATGCCACAAGTTTTCTCTCCCTGTATTGGCCCTTAACAGCCCTTACTGTTGCCAGCAGTTTGGATGGGGAATGGGCAAAATCCTTGAAAACATCTGAGGCTGTTCCTGAAACAATCTTTTCCAGTCTCCTCGAAGCGCCGTTGAAAAAATTTATGGCCTTATTAAAAACCGGGTCGGAAACACCCAGATCGCGGCAAACCATCCTGGCGCCATTGATGTTGGCGAGGTTATGTTCACCAAAAACCCGAAGCTCCACCTTACCCTCAGGAACAAGGAGGTATGTAACACCTTCCTCAACACAGTGATCGGGGATCCCGTAAGGTATCCTGCCCCTTCCTGCAGGAAGGGCATCCGCAATTTTCAGTACCTCAGGATCGTTCTGGAAATACACCAGTTTTCCCCCCTCAGGTATAAGCCCGGCAAATATTCTGAATTGTTCGGTGTAGTTTTCAAAAGTTGGAAAAACATTGATGTGGTCCCATGCAATGCCTGAGATCAATCCGATTTGGGGCCGGTAAAGATGAAATTTCGGTCTTCTGTCCAACGGAGAAGTAAGATATTCATCTCCCTCAAGCACCATCACTCCGGCTGTATCACTAATCTTCACCATTACATCGAAGCCCTCGAGCTGAGCCCCAACCATAAAATCCGGATCCATTCCCGCAAACTTCAGTACATGAATGATCATGGAGGTGATGGTGGTTTTTCCATGGCTGCCGCCAATGACAACACGAAGCTTGTTTTTGGATTGCTCAAAAAGAAATTCCGGGTAAGAAAATATTCTTATACCAAGCCCGCCCGCCTGTAGAAGCTCAGGATTGTCAGCCCTGGCGTGCATTCCCAGGATAATCCCGTCCAGGTCACGGCTTATTTTTTCAGGAAACCAACCTAAACTATCCGGGAGAATCCCGGCCTCTTTGAGCCTGCTTTTTGATGGTTCAAAAATCTCATCATCGGAGCCACTGATCTTATAACCCTTTCGATGAAGGGCAATGGCAAGGTTGTGCATGGCGCTGCCGCCTATGGCTATGAAATGGTATTTCATCTTCCGCTATTTTGCTAAACATCCAAAAATAACGATGTTAACCGGATAATCGGGTGAGATCAGAAAAAATATATTAGGTATTTTTGCACGGTTATGGAAAAACAAACGCTTGACAATTACAACCTGAAGTTCGCCGGCAGCAGTCCTCGGGATATCTTAGATTATTTTCTGAAAAAATACAGGAATGAACTCGCCTTTTCCACAAGTTTCGGGGCCGAAGACCAGGTGATTACTCAAATCATTTCCTCAACAGGAAAAAATGCCGGTATTTTCACGCTCGATACGGGCAGGATGTTCCCTGAGACCTACGAGGTTATGGAAAAAACCATCAGCCGGTATAAAATCAATATCCAAACCTATTTTCCCGATCAGGAAAAGGTGGAGAAGATGGTGAACACACATGGCATCAATCTGTTTTACAGGAGTGTCGAAAACCGTAAGCTCTGCTGTTCCATCAGGAAAACAGAACAATTGCACAGAGCCCTCAAAGGGAAAAAGGCCTGGGTTACCGGGTTGAGGAAGGAGCAGTCGGTTACACGGAAAAACATGCAGATTGCAGAATGGGATGATGCTTTCGGCTTGCTGAAGATCAATCCCTTATGTTACTGGACAGAGGAACAGGTATGGAATTACATCCGTGAGCATAACATCCCTTACAACAAACTGCATGACAAAGGCTTCCGGAGCATCGGCTGCCAGCCTTGCACCATGGCAGTTGAAGTCGGGGAGGATGTTCGTGCCGGCCGGTGGTGGTGGGAAAATCCCGAAAGCAAGGAGTGTGGACTGCATGTGAGGTGAATCACGGATTGGATGCTTGTCCAGTCAAATGCGAAATCCAATCAGCCAGGGAGGAATCCTGCCATTATCTCACCACGGCTTTTACAGTTTCCCGCGAGTTGCCTGACACCACCCGGATCAGGTAGGTTCCGGGAGCAACTCCGCTCATATCAAGCATTATTTTACTGTTTGTGTTAAATGGACGGGCTTTCCGGACAATTCCATTGACATCATTTATTTCGATATCAAAAGGATATGGGTTAACGCCTTGTATTTCGAGGGTAAAAACACCATCCGACGGGTTAGGGTAAATTTCAATGCTGTGGTTGCCGTAACCATTGTTTTTCTTTACCCCCAATCCTTCGGGGCCAAGCTTCAGCACAAACATATCATCATCGGATCCAAAGTATTTGTCGTTTTTTCCGGCAAAAATAAAACCACCATCGGAAGTCGGATTACCGCCATACATGTATTCGTTGTCAGATTCGTCTCCGTAAAAATCCGCCCAAAGCAGGTTTCCATTAATGTCGATCCTGATAAGGAAAACATCCCTTGAACCTGTCAATGATTCTGAGTAACCGGCAATTACCCAGGCATCGTCTCCGGTCTTGAATATCCTGAATGCATAATCGGCGTTGCTTCCGCCATATGTCTTTGTCCAGATTGTGTCTCCGTTGTAATCGGTCCTTACCACATACACATCGATGAGACCTGCACCGGAGGACCATGTCTGGCCGGCAAAAAGGAACCCGTCATCCGTTTCAGTGACAGCGTAAAAGATATCTTCATCATCACCTCCGTACTTTCTTGTCCACAGGGTATCGCCGTTGTTATCGGTCCTGATGGCCCAGGCATCCCCTGTTTCAGGCGCTGAAGATGTATAGGTTCTGCCTGCAACGATATATCCATAATCAGAGGTTTCCTCCACCCAATGGCCGTAATCCTGCGACGGACCGCCGAAGGTTTTGGTCCAGATGGTGTCAAGGGACACATCAAGCTTCATCAGGTAAACCTGGTCTCCCCATTGGTAAACAGAAGTGCGGGAGGTTACGATGTAACCCTGGTCGACATTCGGCCGGATACAATAAGCCTGGTCGGAGGTCAGGCCGCCATATTTCACGGATGCAAGCGAATCACCCTCTTCGTTAATATAAAGTATCCAGATATCAGATATCCCCTGGGCATCCGTAGAGGTGTACCCTGCAAGCATAAAACCCTGGTAGAGCGCAGGACAGATGGAAACTATCTGCTCATCGAGAGCCCCTCCGTAAGTCTTTTCCCAGATCACACCGCCATTATTGTCCAATTTTACGACATAGGCATCGTAACCGCCATTACCAAATGACTTTGTTTTTCCAACAGCATAATAAAAATAGTCATCCTCCATCACATCGAAGCCAAGGTCATGGCCGGCGCCGCCGAAATTCAACATCCAAAGGCTGTCAGGGGGTTGACAAAATGAGTTCAGTGTGAAAAAGATGAGGCTCAAAAACAGATACATCCTGCGCAGAATTTTGTTCTTTTTCATTGTGGTGATTTTTTCATTACTAAAATAGCACAAAAAAATCAAAACAACACAAATAAAAAAATATTTCAATTGGCTTTTAAAATGAAAATCACCCGACAAAGCACTGTCTCTGGTCATTCCACCTGATATACAGTGCATCCCTGTTTTTTGACAGAAATCTCAGATATTTTTCCGCCATCTCAGGGTTGAATTTCAGATAAGTGAGGTAAACCTTCTTTTTCCCGGGATGTTTTTCAACGACCTTCATCCCATTTTGTACCCATTTTTCATTTCCATTGAGTTTCATAGCTGTGAGAATTTTAAGTTACACAATAGTTACCTTGATGAAACAAAGATACAATGCAGCAAAGGCTGTTTCAACAGACAATTAGGAAACGGTCAAAATCAGGTAGTGAAAGGGATTAATTGTTTAGTGAAAGGGGAAAAAAAAGATGTTGGATGCATGATGTCTGAAGGTGTCGGAAGTACAATGAAACAGTTCATCCCTGATTCAACCGGCTTAACCTCCCTGCAGCTATCGGGATAAACCATTTGCTTTTATTCATATCTTTACAAGGTTATTTTTCAAAATATGGAACAATACCTGGTTGAAAACACTGATCAGTTGGCTGGCATTGGAAAGATTCTGATGGAAAAATTCCCTGATACAAGAATATTTGTTTTCAGGGGCGAAATGGGGGCCGGTAAAACCACTTTCATCCAGGCTATAACCCGCTTGCTGGGGGTCAGGGATACCGTAAACAGTCCGACTTTTTCCATTGTCAATGAATACATCCGGGCAAACGGAGAAAGCATTTATCATTTTGATTTTTACAGGATTGAAAAAATCAGTGAGATTTATGATCTCGGTTACGAAGATTATTTCTTCAGCGGGGCATATTGCTTCATTGAATGGCCTGAAAAAGCAAGTGAACTTTTACCGCAAAACTCCGTATATATTCAAATTGACTGGGGAGTAAACGATAACAGCAGAGTGATACGGTTTTAATTTTTACGTTACTGATGACAAAAAAGAACCTAAAAAAAACTAATTCATGGTTTTTCAGAAACCCTGTAAAGTCTGTTTCTGCGACCATTGTGATATTCATTCTTTTGCTGGATCTTGTTTCGGGCGCTCTTTTCATCCCCGGTAATTATAATACTTTCCGGTGCAGCCATCCGTATTATCATCATGACTTTTACCCCAACAGGGAAGCCTTGACAAAATGGGGGAAGCAGGAATATATAATGTACACCAATTCATTAGGTTTCAGGGATTCCGCCATCAGGGAAATTCCTCTTTCAGACGACAAAAAGAGAATACTTTTCCTGGGCGATTCATTCATCGAGGGATTGGGTGTAAAATGGGAGGAAAGCGTAGCCGGTATATTGAATCAAAAGATGGAGGCCGGTAAACGGGAAACCGAAATACTCAATGCGGCAGCCGTGAGCTACAGCCCGCTCCTGTACTATCTGAAAACGGAATATCTGATCGAAAAAAAGGGTCTTGTATTTGATGAAGTTTATGTATTTATTGACATATCCGACATCCAGGATGAGATTTTCTACAGGGATTTCAAACCTGAGGAACCTTCGGCTATGAAACGCTGTTTATCGGATTTCAGAAAATTTATTTCCGGCCACTCATTTATATACTACTCCATTTCAAAACTGACAAGTCCCGCCCAAATCGACAATGCCTTTTATGTTGAGGAGATGGCCAACATCAATGTGTGGTTCGAGAACATTGACGGGTATTTAAACCGTGAGAATCCGGAGGAGGGGAGGTTCATCTGGACCCTCGATGAAGCCGTTTTCAACAGTTGGGGAAAAGCCGGGTTAAAATCTGCCGGCGGGAACATAAAAAAACTTCACGAACTGTGCCAGGGCAAGGGGATACCGCTCAGCCTTGCAGTGTATCCGGCCCCCCACCAGATCATGGCCGGAGACCTTAACAGCAAACAGGTAGCATACTGGGAAGCATTCTGCAACAGATATGGCATCCCATTCATCAATTTCTTTCCTGACTTTATCGCTGACAGGGATCCGGAAACAACCTACAGGGAGTATTTTATACCGGGCGACACCCATTGGAACAGAAAAGGAAACAAGCTCATTGCCGACCGCCTGTTTGACGTTATCACAGGCGCAAACCATCATGAATAATTGCAGGCAGATATGATTTCTCAACAAAACGATACGGTCAGAAATGACAAGCTGCTCCCCCGGGAAGAAAAACTGGCGGTAAAGCAGAACAATAAAAATCTTTCCATTGGGGTTCCAAAGGAAACAACCTACCAGGAAAACAGGGTTCCCCTGACACCGGAAGCGGTGGGATTGCTGGCGGCCCATGGCAACAGGGTGCTGATTGAAGCAGATGCCGGCAATGCAGCCCATTTCAGTAATAATGAGTACAGTGAGGCCGGGGCCGAAATCGTTTACAGTAAAAAAGAGGTATTCAACACCGATATCATAGTTAAGGTGGCTCCACCGTCGGACAAGGAAATTGATATGATGAGTCCCCGAAAAACCATCTTCTCATCCCTTCATATTGCAGCACAGGAAGCCGGGTATTTCAGGAAACTCATGGAGAAGAAAATGACTGCCATTGCTTATGAACTGATCAGGGATAAGGCAGGATCCTTTCCTGTGATCATTTCCATGAGTGAAATTGCAGGCACCGCTGCCGTATTTATTGCTGCAGGATATCTCAGCGATCCTCTGTACGGTAAGGGTGTTCTTTTCGGAGGTTTTCCGGGCCTTGTACCCACCGAAGTGATCATTTTAGGCGCCGGCACAGTAGGAGAATACGCTGCCCGCGCCTCTTTGGGATTGGGCGCCTCCGTGAAAGTATTCGACAATTCGATATACAAGCTTCGCAGGCTGCAGAATATTCTGAATTTCAGGATATACACCTCTGTGATCCATCCCGGCATACTCGGAAAAGCCCTGCGCACGGCAGACGTTGCCATTGGCGCTGTCCACACGGATGAACGGTTAACTCCCGTATTTGTAACAGAGGATATGGTCAGGAATATGAAGCCCGGCTCTGTGATCATTGATGTGAGCATCGACCAGGGCGGCTGTTTTGAAACCTCCCGCGTGACCAATCACAACAATCCGGTATTTAAAAAATATGATGTCACCCATTATTGTGTACCCAACGTGGCCTCAAGAGTGCCCAATACAGCATCCAATGCCCTCAGCAACTTTTTTTCACCTGTGCTTCTGAAAATCGGAGAAGAAGGAGGCACAGGCAGCATGCTCCTTACCAATTACGGGGTCCGGCAGGGCGTTTACATGTACAATGGAACCATCACAAAACCGTATATTGGAGAGCATTTCGGTTTACCCGCGCAGGACATTGAGCTGTTGATGGCTGCCTTAAGGTGATGGAATTTCCCACTCTTCCACCAGATCCCAGTTCGGGAGAATCGTAATATTCATGGGGTAAAAGAACACCCTTTCGGGCTGCAATCTGTCCAGATAGCTTCCTGTGTCCCACCTGTTGTTCCTGTTCCGGTCTTCAATGCACCGCAATTTGTATTGCCCCGGGTTCAAATGATTGAAAAAAGCTTCTCCCCCACCCGTCAGGGTGACTTCCCTGATGACTTTGTCTTTGCCTTCAATAAGATGTAAAATGTATGAATAATCATTCATCCCTGCTTTCAGGTGCAGGGTAAAGCTCCCGTAGTCCTCAGCCGCTTTCACCGAAAACCTGAATGTCGTTGAATCGTTAGTAATCCCTGCAAAACTGCTGAAGGAGGAGTCCATAATGATAAGGGTATAAACAGCCTTTTCCGTCCATTTTCTTTGAATTTTCGCATTCCTCTTAATGTCGCCGTCAAAAAAGATTTCCGGAGAAAGAGTATCCGTTTCCGAAACCAGGATGATCCTGTCGGTCGTCACCTGTTCAACCGGATAATTGAAACCTAAAGTAACCGGCAGGAAAGGAGGCAAAGTTTTTCCTTTTGTATTGGAAGTGATTTGAAGCTTCGGAATGATGACATTGTCCTTGTCCATTCTCCTGCCGCCTTTTGGTTTCAGGGATGTTATGATGGTATCCAGGGCCTCTCCCTGGTCAAGAAGAAGGCAATAAAGCGTGTCGGATTCAATATCCCGCAACCAGAGGGTGAGTGAATCGCGGCCTTCGTTCAACCCGGTGAGCACATCTGCTTCCTGAATGCCGCCCGTCATGATCACCGCTTCAGGCGCTTTTGCCGGATACCTGAATGTGAAAACCAAGTGTCCGGGCTTAATCAGGGTTGTGCTGAGCAACTGCTGAACAGAATCATATTCCGCAAACATGAAAAGTCCAATCCCATGTTTCTCTGCCGGTTGCAGCAACGTATCCGGCTGCTGAACGGAAAGAATGGAAGTATCCTTAACGGATGCAGAAAGAACGGTGTCAACGGTTGGCCCTTCGTAAACCGGGGTGATGAGCGAATCTGCAAATGCAATGGACTCGTTGGGAAGGTCATAGATCAGGTTGGCGTTAACGTCTTTTAATGCAAACAGCTTGAGGGGGCCGTTTTTCACGTTATTGATCCTGAAATATCCTTTGTCGTCAGATTTGGAAAGATAGTAAGGCCTGACTTTCAGCGGAAGGCTGTCCTGGGGCACAGTATCGTTGTGAGGCGGGTAAAGCATCACGAAAGCTCCCTTCACGGGTTCACCTGTAAAGGCATCATGCACGGTTCCTTCCACCATGAGGCTGTCAATATACGGACCAGTTGAAAATGAAAAATGAAAACTTGTGAGAGGGTTGCCTTCGGTGATGTCAGTGATGGCATCGCCAAAAAAAATATTATATGTGGTATTTTCGAGTAAGTCATCATTGAATTCCACGATAACGGATTTCCCTCTCAGTTTGATTTCAGGCAGTTCGCCTGTTGGCGGTGACAGGATCACTTCTTCCTGGATATTTTTCAATTCAATGAACTCATCAAAGTCAAGCCTCAGCGTTTTTGCACTGAAGTTCACTGAGCCCGGTACCGGATCGGAACCGGTAAGTACAGGCGGCGCTACATCTTTCGGACCGCCGGCTGGAGAAACGGGATTGGCACAAAAATGGAGCAATGTGCTGCAGAATACAGCAAAAAGGAACACTAATATAATTCGACAATATTTCATTCAATCCGTTTTTTCCGGGTTGCCATCCAATGCCAGGGCTTCAAATCTGAATCCTCTTGCGGAGAAGTACTCCAGCGACTTTCTCAGGGCAAAGGAAGCGACCCGGAGAAACCTCTCAGAATCATGCAAAACGATCACAGACCCGCTTTTCCCATATCTGATGATATTTTGAAATACTTTTTCCTGAGGGAGCTTTGTGTCGAAGTCACCCGGCAACAGGGTCCACATCACTATAATGAATCCTTCCTTTCTAAGTGCGGCGGACTGTGCAGGTTTTAACCTTCCGTAAGGCGGCCTGAACAGGTTTGAAGGTATCACCTCTGCACATTTTTTCACATCAGCAAGGTAATCACCGGTGGCTGTTCGCCACCCATCCCGGTGAGAGAAGGAGTGATTCCCTAAACCGTGGCCCTTCTTCCGTATCAACTCCAGAAGATCGGGATTCTCAACTGCTTTTCTTCCGGTACAGAAAAACACGGCTTTTGCATCAAACTCATCCAGAATGGCTAAAATCTCAGGAGTGGCTTTCCTGTCAGGGCCGTCATCAAAAGTGAAATACATGACATTGCCCCGGTCGGATGCTTTATATACCTTGCCCCTGTCGAAAAACCTGAGCCATATCGGGGTTTTTACCCTGTACATTTTTTTATTGTTGACCGTTTAAAAGCAATTCACAATTATATCAAAAATATTACTTTTTTTTGTTGGATGGCAATTCCAGTCCATAGCCCGATGTTTTATCCTCCCGTTTGAGGAGCAGAGCAAAAACCAGACCCATCATGCCCAAACCTGCCAAAAGGATGAGCGCCCAGAAATAATTGTAGGTGGCGATTCCGGCAGCAACGCCATCAGGGGTGACACCGGGATTGGTGGCATCAAGAATTGTCCCAAGCAGCAAAGGCACAGCCCATAAACCCAGATTCTGAATCGCAAACATGGTACCGTAAGCGCTGCCAATTCTTTTCTCAGCCACTATTTTAGCCACCGAAGGCCACATGGCTGCAGGAACAAGTGAAAAAGCTATTCCCAGGATAATCATCAGAAAATAAGGTGTTATGGTAGTAAAAGCAAATGAAAGATGTACAAACACGATCCCTAATGACCCAAAAATCATCAGCGTGGCGCTTCTGCCCCTTTTATCCACAAAGAGTCCTGCAAGAGGAGTAAAAATGGCAGTGCCGACAGATAACAGGGACGCAATTTTACCGCTTGTTTCCTGGGTAACTCCGAACTTGTTCAGAAAAAAATCAGGGGAAAATGACTGGAAGGGGAAAACGGCCGAATAAAAGGTCATACACAATAAGGTCACAAAAATAAAAGACCTGTTTGTCAGCAGCCTGATCAGGTCGGAAGCCCTGAACCTGTCTTCATCCCTGAGCAGGGTGGTTTGAGTGATCTGCCGGTCGAGCCGGAGATCGAAGAACATGTACACGATAAAGGCCAGCAGGCCCACCAGTAAAAGCATAGTGGCAAACCAGATGGCGATACTCCAGTGGGCTGATCCTGAAGCAATAAGGGGTGAGAAATAAAAAGCCGCCCATGATCCTGCCCTTGCAATTCCGATTTTGAATCCGAAAGCCATAGCAAGCTCTTTGCCCTTGAACCATTTCACAATAATCTTACTGATCACCACAATGGATGTTTCGGCGCCCAGGCCAAAGAAGAACCTGCCAAGGAGCATCATCTTCAGTTCCGGGGAGTAGCCTGTGAGAAAGGAGCTCATGAAAGCGTATCCAAACCCTCCGTTGCTGTAAGAAACGCTTGCACCGTAAGCAGTAATGGCAGCGCCCCCGGTCATCAATAAGACAAAAAGAAAACCGGTCCTTCTGATACCAAGACGGTCGAGGATGATGCCACCCCAGATGCACATCAACAAAAACACATTGGGTATGCTGTAAGCCGAAACAAACAGCCCGAAGTCGGTATTGGTAAAGTTAAAGTTTTCCTCCAGGTTTCTTTTCAGGGGGGAGATGGCATCGTAGAAATAATAGTTGGAGGCCTGTACAAAGGCCACCGTGAACAGCATCGCCCATCTTGTTCCGGCATTGTCTTTCAGGCTTCTTTTTATCAGCTCCATAGGATGTTTAAGTATCCGTCAAAAATAAGCTTTTCTGTAAAACAAAAAAGCTGCATCCCCAAAGTCGGGGAAACAGCTTTACTGTCCATAATAAACAAACTGTACTAATGTTTACCAAGATAATCTGCAACGCCTTCGGAAGTCGGTTTCAGTGCATCATCACCGGCATGCCAGTCGGCGGGACAAACCTCACCATGCTCTTCAAAATACTGCAGTGCATCCACCATCCTGAGGGTTTCGTTCACACTTCTTCCCAGTGGCAGGTCATTGACCACCTGATGACGTACAACACCCTGCTTGTCAATGAGAAACAATCCCCTGTAGGCAACCGGTTCACCATCGAATATGGACTGGTCGCTTTCTTCATCATAGTCGTATTCTCCGGCAAGGACATCGTAATTTTCTGAAATGGTCTTGGACAAGTCGGACACCAACGGGAAAGTAACCCCCTTGATACCGCCGTCCTTCTGGTCGGCCTGAAGCCATGCCCAATGTGAGAATTTTGAATCAATGGAACAACCCACTATGGCCACGTTCCTTTTCTCAAACTCATGCAATTTCTTTTGAAAAGCAAGAATTTCAGTTGGGCAGACAAAAGTAAAATCCAGGGGATAGAAAAAGAAAACAACATATTTCTTTCCTATAAACTGATCCAGCGAAAATTTTTCCACAAACTCACCTCCGTTCACTACTGCGTCAGCTTCGAAAAGAGGGGCTTTTTTTCCTACGAGTACTCCCATAACTTATTTTTTATTAATGAATGATTTTCAATTTTTTTCAATGTACCAAAAAAACAAAGTAAACCTGATGTTGTTCAATGGAAAATCTCTTTTCAATTAAACCGTATCCCCTGCCTTGAATCATTGCCTGTCCGGCTCTTCGCTTTCTCCGGCAGAAGGCAGGAAGTGGCTGAGGGGTTTAAAAAACTTGTCGAAAAGTTTCGCCTTTTCACCACTGAATTTAGCCCCCTCATTGACCGACGTTGTAACAATATACCTATTGACAGTATCGGCCGGAAAAGCTTTGATTTCGACCGGCAAAAGGTTGTTGCCTTCAATCCTGACCGTATGAGAAGGCATGCCTGACAACACCTCTTCCGTATCGATAAAATTGGTACTGGTAACCCTCCGCAGGCTGTTAAGGTATTGAGTTGTTTTCATCGAGTCGGCAGGAATTCCGTTCACCTTCCAAACGCTGTCTTCAAGCGCAAGAGTAAATGAACTTTGGGGGTCTTTGAAGGTCAGCCTGGTAATATTTTCAGGGATTACACTGCACAATGTCTTGTTCCTGTAGGTGTTAAGATCAGCCTGGATGTTCATTTTCAGGAAACCGTCCACGACGTAAACTTCATCTTCGCCGGCCAGCCTCACATGGGTTGACATTTTACCCCGTCCCTGCTGCTGGTATGCCATCTGTTGTGCCTGAGGGTTTTGCTGATAGTTGAACTTACCGATATAAATCTCTGAAACCACCTTTTTCCCTTTAAATAATTTCACCCTTGTTCCTGTGGTATCGGTCACCTCAAGTTCATCCCATCGGGCAGGGTCATTGGCCGCCACTCTTTCGGGGGTAAGCTTAACAAGCTCTGACAGCACATTCCCTGATGCCAACTGATCTGCATTGTATGCAATGCCTCCCTTTTCAAGGCCCCACACCTTGCCTTTCCTGCTCAACAGAATGGCTTCCTGTATCCCTGCTTTGGGTATGATTTCTATCGCAGTGATTTCGGAAGTGTCAACTGCTACGAGTTCACTTTTAAAAGTTCTTTCCTTCTTTTCAAAAAGAGTGGATATAAAATACAACGCCACAGCAATGACGAGGATAAGAATAAGCGATTTGGTGTTCAGAATTTTCGACATCATCTTTCTAAATTTTTCCGTTTACAATATCCATCGGTTAACCAATACATTTTATATATAGCCTTTTTCCATTCGTTTCAGACGGATCATCCTCCTCCTCTGTGCTCTTATCACACCATACACCAGGATCAGAATAATGGGAAGCAGGAAGTTGAGCCATTTCAGGAGTGCCTTTTTCCCGTCATCCACCTGATCGAGCGGTCTTGATGTAACACCTTTGGTCCTGAGATCAATCAATCCGGTATCATCCGACAGGAAGTCAATGGCATTCACAAACAAACTCACGTTGTCTCCTGAAAGCTGCTGGGCATTACGTCCTTCACCATTCACAGGAAACTGGCCGTCAGAGAAAACAACAAGTCCGGCCTCCTCATTTCCGGCCAGGTTGCCGGTAAGAAGCGCGCCAACCGCTAACTTAGACATCGGGAAGTCAATGTCAGCCCACTTTTTATTCACATCGAAATAGAGAGGCGGAGAAAGCGTGCCTGACTTATCCGAACTCATCGCAAGGGGTATAAAAGGGTTACTTGTGTCGCCGGTATAAGTTATCGAACTGGCGAAAGGCAGCAGGACCTGCTCAAGTCCTTTGGTGATGGGATGATCCGCAAAGTTCACAATGATGGGCAGGTAAGGGAACCTGACGTTGGTGGTAAAATTAAAAATCCCCTGCCTTTGCTGCACGCCAACACTTCCGCAGCTTGCGTCCACCACAAAATTGTTTTCCACCAGTATACCCTTTCCGGCAAGCCACATTTCAAGGCCTGTTTCAATGGATTTTCCCTGCACGGTGCTCAGATCGCCGTCGACCCTGTCCATGGCTACCAGGAGGTTTCCGCCCCTGGCCAGGTACCTGTCTAACATGGCAAAGTGTCTTTCAGGAATGGTGTCGCGGGGGCTCACAAGAGCGACAGTGATATACTTTGTCAGCATAGTGGCAGAATCATCCAGATTCACGGGTTCGGCTTCATACAATATCGAAAGGGACTCCATCACCTGACTCATGGCTGCAAGCGAGGGTTCGCCATGCCCCTGAATGATTCCCACCAGAGGTTTTTCCGAGACGGACAACTTCTTGATGCTGGTGGAAAGGGCATACTCCATTGCAGCGCCGGGCTGCATGAAGGGAATGATATCCGATTGGTCTCCTAACTGAACCTTTGCGCCAAGAAACACCTTTTTCTGCACAGCCTCGTCTTTTTCGCGTGAGCTCACAATAACAGGTTGTATACCCGCCTGATAAGCTTTCTGCTCTGCTTCCTGATCCAGATTGGGATCAATAAATTCATACATCACCAATCCGTGCGAAATACTTGCATATTCTACAAGAAGGTCTTTAAAATCACGACGGGTAACAGCAATGTCCGGAGGAAGATCCTCAGTAAAATAAGCTGTTATGGTGACAGGCTCATTCAGATTTTTCAAAATGTTTTTAGTGGCTTTGCTCAGGGTGTACCTTTTGTCAGATGTAAAATCGAGACGAAAGAAAAGCCTGTCTGACAGCGCATTTGCAATGATCAGAATAGCAAAGACCAAAATGATCTGTGTGGTTATTTTTTTACTGTCCTTCATATCTTAAATATTTTGGCATTCAACAACATAAACCGGGTTTAAAGCCTTTTTTTTGCAAGATTTCCTTCGGTAAGGATAAGACCTAAGAAGAAAATGGAGATGAAGTACACCAGATCTTTGGAGTCGATTACACCTCTTGAGATGGAATCGAAATGTGTGGAAAGGCTGAGATAGTTCAGCAGTTCCCCGATAAATCCGGTGAAATTGGATGACAACAGTGCGAAAATGATCTGGAAAAAGATACCAATGAACAGCGCCAGTAAATATCCCACGATCTGGTTGTTGGAAATACTGCTCGAAAAAATTCCGATACTGATGTAAGCTGCACTCATCAGGATCAGCCCTAAATACCCTGTGATCACTGCGCCATGGTCCACAGGACCCAGATTAGCCACAGTGATATAATATGGAATTGTTAGACCAAGGGCAATGAGTACCAGCATAAAGGTGGAAAGGAATTTCCCCAGCACCACCTGCCAGTCGGTAACAGGTTTGGTGAGAAGCAGTTCGATGGTTCCTGAACGGTTTTCTTCGGCAAAAAGCCTCATTGTCAATGCAGGGATAAAAAAGAACAGGGTCCAGAAGGCGATGTTAAAGAAAGCGCCCAGACTGGCTTGTTTTACAAAGAAAATATCGGCTCCGTAAAGCCAGGTAAAGAACCCGCTAAAACCCAGAAAAGCGATAAGCATGATGTAGGCGATCAGGCTGTCAAAAAACGATCTGAGTTCCCGCAGGGATATTGACCATACTTTTCTCATAATATTTCAGGTTTAATGTTTTATAAATCAATTCATTGTTAATTGACGGAAGATATCTTCCAGCTTGGTTTCCACTGGGGTCATTTCCGAGAGGATCCATCCATTTTTAACGCATAGGTTAAAGATATTCCTTCGGGATGAGAGTTCCGGTTTGCTGGTGATCTCAAAACAGTTTTCCTCCCCTTCCACAAAATCTGCAACGCCGACAGTATCCAGTTGCTGAAGCGCCTTGAAAACCGCATTTTTCTCCCCATCCTCAATTCTGATTTTCAGTATCTCCTTGCCCTCCGATTGCTTGCGAAGTTCACCGGCAGTACCATCGGCCACAATTTTCCCCCGGTTAATGATCAGAATCCTGTCGCATGTCGCTTCCACCTCCGCAAGGATATGGGAGCTAAGGATCACGGTTTTTTCCCTTCCGATCTTTTTGATCAGTTCGCGGATTTCTACGATCTGGTTAGGGTCGAGGCCGGAGGTCGGTTCATCCAGGATAAGCACTTCAGGGTCGTGGATCAGCGCCTGCGCCAGGCCGACACGTTGCTTGTAGCCTTTGGAAAGCTCGCCTATCTTTTTGTGTTTTTCCCCTTCAAGGCCGCAAACATCGATCATCCGGAGTATCCTTTCATTTATCCTGTTCTTCTCTATCCCCTGCAATTCGGCTACGAACCTGAGATAATCCACCACCGGCATTTCCGGATACAGCGGGTTGTTCTCCGGCAAATAGCCAATCTTCTTTTTGATCTCATCAGGATGATCGTGGATGGAGAACTCCCCCACCCTGATGTTTCCTTCATTTGGAATGAGGAAGGTGGTGAT
Source organism: Bacteroidales bacterium (assembly GCA_016927695.1). Taxonomy (GTDB): domain Bacteria; phylum Bacteroidota; class Bacteroidia; order Bacteroidales; family JAFGHD01; genus JAFGHD01. The sequence goes on along the minus strand of JAFGME010000025.1, from coordinate 3,811 downwards.
GGCTTTCATCGTAGTGGTTTTCCCTGCTCCGTTGGGGCCAAGGAACCCAAGCACTTCACCGGTATTGACACGAAAAGAAATGTCATCGACGGCCCTCTGGGCCCCGTAACGTTTTGTCAGATTTTCAACAATAATATCCATGGTCTGAAATTTTTTGCAAAAAAAACAATCAACATTAACTTATACAATACCCCTCATGCCATTTAACAATTTTTAACAGAAATTGGTCAGGGATAAAATATTGAGAATCAGATTTCAATATTTCATTCTCCTTTCTATCTCACGCTTTGCGTCATCCGATTTCAGGGATTCCCTCTTATCATAAAGCTTTTTCCCTTTGGCAACAGCCACTTCCAGCTTGGCCAGCCCCTTGTTATTGATGAACATAACCACAGGGATGATGGTGAGCCCCTTTTCTTTCACTTTGATGAAGAGTTTTTTCAGCTCACGCCTGTTCAGCAGCAGTTTTCTGTCCCTTTTGGGCTCATGGTTGTAATGGGTCCCCAATGAGTATTCTGCAATATGCATATTAACCACAAACAGTTCATCTCCTTTAAAGGCACAATAGGATTCAGCAAGGCTGACCTTCCCCTCCCTCACCGATTTGATCTCGGTGCCGGTAAGCTGAATGCCTGCCACAAATTTTTCGATGAGATAAAACTCAAAGAAAGCCTTCTTATTTTTGATCCTAATATCCATACGGCATGAAAAGGTGGGCAAAAGTATGAAATATTATCGGGATACAAAAGTGAGGTCAAATGAAAAGTGAAAAAGTGAAATGCCTGTCCGGCTGATTGTTGGTAACAGCCACAGTCAAAATGTGATCTTCATCTGTCCTGTTTTTTCCGGATATATTCATTAAAACGCTCCAGATCATTCCGGTTCATGATCTGCCCGTGCCCTCCGATCACTGTTTCTATTTCTGATGTTTTAGTCATCAGACGGTCCATGGCGGCAATCCAATGCAGCGTGTCGCCGCCGTTGCTAAAAGCCGGTATTCCGCCCGGAGAAAAAAGATCGCCGCACATCAGGATTTTAAGTCCGGGGATAAACACCAGAATATCGCTTCCCGAGTGGGCCTTTCCAAAATAAAAGAGGTGAAAGGCCAACCCGCCTGCATATATTGTCAGGCTGTCGGTAAAGGTGATATCGGGTGGCTTAACGGTCCGGATTCCTTTTTGAAGGTCGTTGTAAAGGTGCTGAAACCTCAACTTCTGACATGCATTCTCCCGTTCATTTTCCGGGCCGGATTCATCAAGGTAAGGTTCATTCTCGTATTCTTCAATTATTTTGAGGGTCCAGGCTTTGATTTTCTCAGGATCGCCGGTTCCGGCAAGCATTTCGGTGCGGCAGTTCTCGTGTCCGATGATCCTGACTCCGGGAAATGCACTGTTGCCACCGGTATGGTCATGGTGAGCATGGGTGTTGATGAGATACAAAAAATCCTTTCTTTGAAATTCCTTTTCAACGATTTTCCGGTACCTGGCAGTCAGCGAGGGAGTTATGCCCGCATCGATCACAACTATGCCATCCACGGTGCGGATGAAAGTGACAGCATCCGAAGCAACATTAACAACAATTACAGATTCAGTAAGCCTTACAGTTTTTATGCAGTCTCTTACAGGATCATCTTTGAGCCCTGATGTTCCGCTAAAAAAACCAAACCTGATCACCAGAGAAATAATGACTGTTATCCCGATAATAATAATGCCGGCAATAATCGATTTTTTCATGGGTGCATGTCTGTTATTCAGGAAAACATAACTGAAATTATTTTATATTAACGCATTTGCAGTCAGATACATTGCACCCTGACCCGTTTTTTATAAAAACGCATCAAGCATGGGAGCAGGCATTAAAACACGGTTCCTTTTTGCATTTTAGATGGTACATTTGTGCTTTGATTAATAAACCCATAACAGATGAACGGCAATACGGACAAAAACATATCCGGCCTTCGGGTCAACTACCTCAAAAACAAACTGGAAGGGCCGCTTCCTGCGGATCCATTGACACTTTTTCATGCCTGGTTTGATGAATACCTGCAGTCCGGGCTTTCTGATTCCAACGCTATGGTACTGGCTACCGCAGGTGACAGAGGCCTGCCTTCAGCGAGGGTGGTTCTTTTAAGGGATTACAATAAAAAAGGTTTTATTTTCTTTACCAACTATGAGAGCAGAAAAGGAAAAGAGCTCAGGGCAAATCCGATGGCTGCCTTACTTTTTTTCTGGAAAGAGCACGAAAGACAGGTGAGGGTGGAGGGCAAAACCATGGTGTTGTCATCCAAAAAATCAGACACATATTTTGATTCGCGTCCTTTGGGAAGCCGTATCAGCGCCGTAGTATCACCCCAAAGCCAGGTGATCCCGGGAAGGCAATACCTTGAGGACAGATGGCAGGAAATCCAGGAAAAATGTGAAGAAAAAAAACTGAAACGTCCGCCCTACTGGGGTGGCTACCGGTTGGAGCCCCTGGTTGTTGAATTCTGGCAGGGCAGGGAAAACAGGCTCCACGACAGGATCAGATATAAAAAAACCGCAACTGGATGGGTACAGGAAAGGCTTGCCCCCTGATCTGTTTTGAACTAATATATTATGTATTTTTGTGTAAAACTTTCACAATTTATGAGCAAACCTGAAATTGCCGGCAAACAACCCCTGATCGAAGTGGTTGACCCGGGCAGATATTACTGGTGCGCATGCGGCAAAAGCCAACGGCAGCCGTATTGCGACGGATCCCATATCGGAACAGGCATTACACCGGTGGAAGTGGAATTCGAAGAAACGAAAGAAGTGTATTTCTGCATGTGCAAACACAGCAAGGATAAACCTTTCTGCGACGGTACCCACAATAAAATGTAATCATGAAAATTTCAGTTGATATCAGTTATTACCCTGTCACCGACAGGTTCATCCCCCCTATCGTTGATTTCATACACCGTATGCAGGAACGGGAAGGTATTGAGGTGGTGCGCAACACCATGAGCACACAGATTTTCGGAGAGTTTGCAACGGTGATGACAGCCCTTAGTGAAGAGATAAAACGATCTTTTGAACTGCCCAATTCCATGTTTGTACTGAAAATCTTCAACGACGACACAAGAAGCCTCTGACGCCTCTGCCAAACATGGATTGGATCGCCCAAAATCTGATCGAACTGACAGCTTCCCTGCTGGGTATCGCTTATGTAATACTGGCGCTGAAGCAAAAAGCGCTATGCTGGCCGGTAGGCATTGTCAATGTGGGGATGTATATTTTTGTGTTTTACCAGGCCCGGTTATTCGGCGATATGGCCTTGCAGGCATTTTATCTGGTGATGGGTTTCTATGGCTGGTACAATTGGGTTCACGGCAAAGCATCAGGAGAAAAAAAACTGCCGGTGATCAGGATGGCAGGAAAAACAGTTGTGATACTTGCATTGATAATAGTGACCGCTGCCGTGGTATTTGGAGTGGTCCTCAGGGCAACCTCTTCATCCCTGCCTTTCTGGGATGGAGCCACCACTGCGCTGGGACTTGCCGCCACCTGGATGACGGCCCGGAAATACCTTGAAAACTGGCTGTTATGGATATTCACCGACCTCTTATGTACCGGAATTTACATTTACAAGGAGTTGTATCTCACATCAGCTCTTTACCTGGTGCTTGCCATGGTGGCTGCCGTAGCCTGGTTTGAATGGAAAAAAAATCTGCAACATGATTCGTAAAATTGCTGTCACCGGCCCGGAATCTACCGGAAAATCAGATATTTCAGCAAAACTTGCACGGCATTTCAACACAGTCTGGGTACCGGAATATGCGCGGAATTACCTT
>JAFGME010000155.1 GCA_016927695.1 Bacteroidales bacterium | reverse complement strand
GATATGGGATTTTATGACGACATCATGAAGATCATCGCCTACCTGCCCGAAAAAAGACAAAACCTCCTGTTTGCCGCCACCATGCCCCCTAAGATCAAAAAACTGGCGGAGAAAGTGCTTTCCAATCCTGTTGAAGTGAACATCGCCCTCTCCAAACCTGCTGAAAAAGTGCTTCAGGTGGCTTATGTGGTGACCGACAGACAAAAAATCCCGCTTGTGAATTACCTTCTGCAGGGAAAGCAACTGAGAAGCATCCTGGTGTTCTGCTCCACCAAAAGCAAAACAAAGCAACTCAGCGCCGAACTCAGAAAGCATGGCCTTTCAGCCGACGAAATACATTCCGACCTTGAACAGCCTGTCAGGGAAAAAGTGCTTAATGATTTTAAAAACCGTAAAACAAGCATTCTCGTTGCCACCGACATTCTGAGCAGGGGAATTGACGTGGAGGACATCGACCTGGTCGTCAACTTCGATGTGCCCGGCGACTTTGAGGATTATATTCACCGCATCGGCCGCACGGCAAGGGCAGAAGCCGACGGAGTGGCCATCACACTGATCGGGGAAAGCGAGCAATCAAAGTTTGCATCCATTGAAAACGGTCTTGGCAAAACAGTGATGAAACTCAGGCTTCCCCGTCAGCTTGGGGAAAGTCCCGAATACAACCCCCGCAGGTCATTTCACCGCGACAAAGGAAAAAGGCCCGGGAAAAGAAAGAGATGATCTTTTAAAAAATTTCATTTTATCCGCAATTTCCCATCACAGCCTTTTATTTTATCCCCTATTTTTGTCCTGAATTTCAATATCCGAACAATGAAAAGGAACATATTACTGATCGCCCTGCTGACCGCGGCGGCCTTATCGTGCAAAAAGCCCGTGCCGCGTGAGATAAGCATCATCCCTCAACCGGTGAGTATCGAAAAAAAGGAAGGGTATTTTACATTGAACAGCAAAACAGCGATCATTTGCCCCGACAATGAAAAGGTACTGAAAGTGGCAGAGTATTTTGCCGAAAGGATCAGGGTGGCTTCGGGCGTTGAAATGAAGGTGACAACAAATGACAAAGAAACCGCTGCACAAACCGTAAAGTTGATGTTGTACCCGAAACCCGGGTTGGCGCCGGAGGAATACACGCTTCAGGTGGGCGACAAAAGCACAGAGATCAGGGCAAATACTCCTGCAGGCTTGTTTTATGGCATACAAACCCTTCTCCAGATGATGCATACCGATGTATTCGGGGAGGGGGCTGCCGGTAAAAACAGTCTTGTCGTTCCCTGCTGCATCATCAAAGACCACCCCCGGTTTTCGTGGCGCGGGATGCACCTTGACGTTTCACGGCATTTTTTCCCGGTCGATTTCATCAAGCGTTACATCGACCTCATTGCCATGCACAAGATGAATGTATTTCACTGGCATCTGACAGACGACAACGGCTGGAGAATAGAGATCAAAAAATATCCGCTGCTGACCGAAGTTGCCGCATGGCGCGTTGACAGGGAGAGTGAACCCTGGCGCAGCAGAAAAGCCCTGGAACCCGGAGAAAAAGCCACATACGGAGGCTTTTACACCCAGGATGAAATCAGGGAGGTGGTTGCCTATGCTGCAGAACGCTTTGTTCAGGTCATCCCGGAAATTGAAATGCCGGGGCATACCAGCGAGGTATTTGCCGCTTACCCCGAACTCTCATGCAAAGGTGAAAAACTTTTTGTCCAGCCCGGCTCCTACTGGCCCAACACCGATATATTCTGCGCCGGAAAAGAGGAAACCTTTGAATTCATTGAGAATGTGCTTACCGAGGTCATCGATCTGTTCCCTTCAGCCTACATACATGTCGGCGGGGATGAGGCTGATAAAACCCGCTGGAAGGAGTGCCCGCTCTGCCAGAAAAGGATCAGGGATGAAAAACTTGGAGGGGAGGATGAGCTTCAAAGCTGGTTCATCAGAAGAGTGGAAACGTTTCTGAATTCCAAAGGGAGGAAGCTGATCGGATGGGATGAGATACTGGAAGGAGGCCTCGCGCCTGACGCCACTGTGATGTCGTGGCGAGGTTTCGAAGGAGGCGCAGAAGCGGCCGCCATGGGTCACGATGTGGTGATGTGCCCCACCTCCCATTGCTATTTTGATTACTACCAGGCCGATCCCGGGTTTGAGCCCGAAGCCATTGGCGGATTCACTACCCTCAAGAAGGTGTATTCCTTTGAACCCATACCCCCTGATGTCAGCGTGGATCAGGCCATACATATTCTGGGAGGGCAGGGAAATGTGTGGACCGAATACATTGCCACTCCGGAACATGCCGAATACATGGCCGTTCCGCGTATGACGGCCCTGGCGGAAGCGCTGTGGAGCGCAAGGACGAGAAAAAACTGGGATGACTTCAGAAACAGGCTCGATGTGCAGTTCGAACGGTTTGACTTCATGAAAGTGAATTATTCAAGAGGTTCATGGAAAGTTGATATTAAAACCCAGAAAACCGTGGACAACAGAATCAGCATTACCTTTGAGACGGAACAGACTGCCCCCGAAATCCGTTATTCCATCAACGACACCCTCCTTAACTCAAAATCCATGCTTTATAAGGGCATCTTTGCCATTGACAGCTCCGCCGTCATCCGGGCAGGGATTTTCAGGGACGGAAAACTTATGGAAAAGGTCTCCGAAAAAAACGTGATCTTTCACAAGGCAATGGGAATGAATACAAAACTGGAGTTCAATCCCGATCCCCTGTATGCAGGCAACGGTTCCAAAACTCTGGTTGACGGGTTGACAGGGTCGGACGACTTCAGGGACGGCCACTGGATCGGATTTCATGGGACGGATATGAACCTCAGCCTTGATCTGGGATCTCTGACAGAGATACAATCCATCTCCATCAACTTCTTTCAGAATGCCGGTTCCTGGATATTCATGCCTCAGGAGGTGCATTTCAGGATTTTTGACGATACACAACGACCGGTGGCACACATCACAGCGCTTCCCGAAACCTCTGCAGAAGCGGTGGGCGTGGTGACAGAGCCCATGGCAGCGGAATTCAAAGGGAAAAAGGCAAGGTTTGTGCACATCAGCGCGCGCAAAATCAAAACCTGCCCCAAATGGCACGAAGGCGCCGGCAACCCGGCATGGATATTTGCGGATGAGGTGATCATAAAATAAGATTCTTCTTAACCCCATAAAAACATCATTATGAACCTCTTGATTTCATGTTGCGGTTTAAACTGCGAAACCTGCGATGCACGGATAGCCACTGTTGAGGACAGCGATGAGCTCAGAGCAGCCACTGCGGAAAAATGGCAGAAAATGTTCAATGCCCCGGCGCTTGACCCTGAAACCATCAATTGCCTCGGTTGCCGTACCGAAGGAGTTAAATTCGCCCATTGCTATGACTGTCAGATAAGGAAATGTGTGGCTGCAAAAGGCTACAATACCTGCGGCGACTGTGAACTGGTGGAAAATTGTGAGATCGTTGCCCACGTGCATAAATTCTCCCCGGAGGCATTGCAAAACCTGAAGGGGCTGCATAATTAGCGTCTTCATCAGGCAACACCGTCGGCCTCTGCCGTGCAGCGGCACAGTGATAAAAAGAACCCGGAACAGATATCCCGGAGCAATGTTTTTGAAATGAATGATATTATAAAAAGGGTGCAGAAAATGAATTATTTCCCGGCTTACTCCGCCCGGGTGTTCATCGTCCTTTTCCTTGCCTTGTCTTTTATTTACGGATACCACAACATCCTCTTCAAACCCCCTCAGGGATTGCACCTCTGGCGGCAGGCCGACTGTCTTTCGATGACTAAAAACTTTTATGAAGACAACCTTCCCTTTTTTGAGCCTGCAGTGCATAACCTGGGGAGGGACGGCACAGGCAAAACCGTCAGCGACTTCCCCCTGATCTACTATTCCGTTGCGAAACTCTGGAAAATATTTGGCCCTCATGAATTTATCTTCAGGGGCATTGTGCTGATATTGTTTTTCTTTGGCCTGCTCGCCCTGCTGAAGCTCATTGAAAATATCCTGAAAGATTCAGTCCTCGCCCTGATCAGTGTCCTGCTGTTGTTCACATCGCCCACCCTGGCGTATTATGCCAACAATTTCCTGATGAATGTCCCCGCCTTTTCCCTTGCGCTGTTGGGTTTGTATTTCTTCTTCAGATATTACCATACCTCTTCAGAAAAGTATTTTTACTTTCTGTTGATTTGCTACACTTTAGGCGGTTTACTGAAAATTCCGGCGCTGCTCAGTTTTATGGCCATCGGAGGGCTGTTTGTGCTTGAACTGGCCGGGGTCAGGATAAAAGCTGAAGGAAAAATTTTCAGGCGCCCTGTGGGGTATTTTCTTCTTTTCCTCGCCGTGCCTGTCATTCAGGCAGCATGGTACCTGTATGCAGCCCATTACAATAACCTCCATAACAAAGGATTTTTCCTCGTGGGGATTCTGCCGGTCTGGGAAATGGACAGGGAACAGGTTTCCCTCACCCTGGAAGCCATCAGAGACCATATCAAATGGGATTATTTCAGGAGGGAAACCCAGGTCGTTCTCGTGGTTATGCTATCGGTCTCCCTGTTTTTCTTCCGGAAAATGGAAAGAATGATATTTATGCTGCTTTTATTTCTGATGACAGGCCTGTTGGCTTTCGTCATTTTGTTTTTCAATCCCCTGAAGGATCATGACTATTACACCGTTAACCTTTTCATTCTGGCGCCGGTGACCATGCTGGGGTTTTTCCTTGTGATGAAAGCAAAATTCAGGAAGATTTATGATTCACCGGTTTTCAGGATATTGCTGGTGGCATTACTGATTCACAGCGCCGATTTTGCAAGAAGAAGAATGGAAGCGCGTTACGACAGGGAGGTGTGGTACAACCAAGATTATTACAACTACGTACATGCCTTCACGGAAATAGAACCCTGCTTTGAAGAGAAAGGGATCAGAAAGGAAGACAGGGTGCTGAATCTCTCCGACCAAAGCATAAACATCACTTTATACATCATGGACAGGAAAGGGTGGACCAATTTCGGCCTCCACCAGGACAGCATGATGGTGAAGGAAAAAATCGGGATGGGTGCAAAGTTCCTTTTCCTCGATAACAACGCCCCTTTTGATGAAGGCCAGCTCAGGCCGTTTCTCAAAAAGCCGGTGGGCCGTTTCAGAAACATCGATATTTATGCCCTGTGAGAAGAGGAAACTTACAGGTTTATACCGATTCTGAATGGGTTTGCGAAAAATACTGTGCTTACATCTAAGGGCATAACTGCTTCTAACAGAAAAACTCTTCCCATTTTAATAAAAAGCAGTATAAATTATTTCCTGCATGCTGAATGTATACCGGGCCATTTGAAAATTGCCTGATAATTTGTTTATAAAATTTTGATTCAATAAATTTATTTTATACATTTGTTCGGCAACATTCTATTCATTGTTCATGTAATAATTACTCTAAAATGCGGAGGACCGGTAAATGAAAAAATCAATCATTCTTATTACTTTCTTTATGATCTGGGGTGCAGCATTGCCTCTCCCTTTGAATCATGTGTCAGATCAACACGTTTCAGCAACCGAAATCAGGAGCCTGCTTCAAACTCATCCGAATCCCCTGGAGTCCCTCCCTCTTCAGGAAGTGATTTTACGTTATGTACACCAACAGATCACCGGGGCAAAAACCGGTCACATGTTGAACCAAACGATGACCGAAGTGCTCCACAAGGTCTGGGATGGAAGCGCCTGGGAGAATTCGGAAATGGAACACATCTACCTGGATGCCAATGGATGGGCTACGGAGTCGTACTCATATTCCTGGGAAGGGAGTACATGGGTGAATACGATGTACGTCATCATCACCAATAATTCTAACGGTTATCCCATTTCAATCCTGATGAAAATGTGGGATGGCAACGCCTGGATTGACATGGCACAGATGACCATAACCTACACAGCATTCGGTCAGCCCCTGGAGATGATCATGCAGTTCAATGCTGGCGGGGGCTGGATGAATGCCATGAAAGAGATATACACTTACAATACCCAGGAGCAGTGCATGAATATCCTGCAGCAATCATGGGACATGGTTTTATTGACCTGGATGAATGACTCGAAGGATACTTTTACATATGACGCCAACGGCTGGATGATCGAGGAGCTTTCCCAGGTATGGGAAAACAATGCCTGGATGAACGAAGAAATTGCCTATTCAACCTACGACGGATCGGGACATGAAACCGAAAAACTTGCGAAAGTATGGATCAGCAATGGCTGGGAAAACTATCAGCATTTCATTTACTCATACAACACCCAGTGGCTTCTTTCGCAGGAAAAATGTGAAAGCTGGTACAACAACGTATGGAACAACCTGTATCAATACATCTACCAGTACGACTCCCAGGAACGCATGACAGAAGAACTTTTCCAGATATGGGAGTCAGAGAAAGGCTGGGAAAATGAAGATATTTCAACCTGGACCTATGACCTCTCTGTCGCCATCGGAGAGAATATTTCCTCAACCCCTGCATTC
>JAFGME010000154.1 GCA_016927695.1 Bacteroidales bacterium | reverse complement strand
TATCGCGGGCGCCATTCTGGAGTATATAAAATGATCAGGTCATGGAAAAAGAATTCTTTTGTCATGAAACGGCAATTGTTGAAGATGGATGCACCATCGGCAAAGGGACCAGAATATGGCATTTCAGCCATGTTATGCCAGGAGCAGTGATCGGTGAAAATTGTAATATCGGCCAGAATGTTTTTATCGGCGCCGGAGTGGTGCTGGGTAACAATGTGAAGATCCAGAATAATGTTTCTGTTTATTCAGGTGTGAGTTGTGAAGATGATGTCTTCCTCGGCCCGTCGATGGTATTTACCAACGTGATCAATCCCCGAAGCGCATTTCCAAAGAGGGGTGAATTTACTCCGACGTATGTTAGGAAAGGTGCTACAATAGGTGCCAACGCAACGATCATCTGCGGGAATGAACTAGGCGCTTATGCATTTATCGGGGCTGGCAGTGTGGTTACAAAGCCTGTCCTGGCCTATGCCCTGGTTATGGGCAATCCTGCCCGGCAGGTGGGATGGATGAGCGAAGCCGGTCATCAGCTCATTTTCAATGAAACAGGCACTGCAACATGTCCTGAAACAAAAGAGAAATATCATCTCAGGAATGGAATCGTCACACACAGTAAAATAAGTTAGCTAAATGGAAGAGTCTTCATTCAGTAAGTACAGGTTTGCCCTTATCGGGGCTGCCGGGTTCGTGGCGCCCAGACATATGAAAGCGATCAGGGACACGGGAAATATCCTTACTGCAATACTGGATCCGTTCGACAGCCTCGGTGTCATCGATGAATATTTTCCTGATGCGGATTTCTTTACCGAAACCGAACGGTTCGACCGGCATCTCGATAAGCTCCGGAGAATGAAAGACCGGCAGATTGATTATGTGTCGATTTGCTCGCCCAATTACCTGCACGATGCCCACATCAGGCTTGCACTGAGAAACCAGGCCCACGCCATCTGTGAAAAACCCCTCGTGCTGAATCCATGGAACATCGATGCACTGCAGCAGATAGAAAAGGAAACCGGAAAGAAGATATTTGTGATCCTTCAGGTCAGACTCCATCCTTCTATTATTTATTTGAAGGAAAAGATACAAAGGGATCCTTCAGACAAAATTCATGATGTGGATCTGACATACATCACAAGCAGAGGGAAATGGTATTTCCGCTCCTGGAAAGGCGACCCGGAGAAATCGGGTGGAGTGGCCACCAATATCGGAATACACTTTTTTGATCTTTTAATTGATATTTTTGGTGATGTGAAAGAGGTGATAGTACACTATGCAGATCCCAAAACAGTAGCCGGATTTCTCCAACTGGAAAGAGCAAGGGTGAGATGGTTTCTCAGCCTGGAATACAACCACCTGCCGGAATCTGCAAAGAAAACAGGCCAGAGAACCTGGCGCTCTGTCAGCGTGGATGGCAGTGAGGAGGAATTCAGCGGAGGTTTTACCGACCTGCACACCGAAAGTTATAGAAAAATAGTTGCAGGAAAAGGATTCGGAACAGACATAGCAAGAAAAAGCGTTGAGGCCGTTTATAATATAAGGAATGCAACTCCGGCAGGAATCACTGGAGACGTGCATCCGCTGCTATTAAAAACAAGAAAATAAGCACCTGAAATGAAGATTCTGGTTACAGGCGGAACAGGATTTATCGGTTCTCATACCGTTGTGGAGCTTCAGCAGAGCGGTTATGAAGTTGTTATTGTAGACAATCTTTACAATTCGACAAGGGATGTTGTGGATGCCATTGAACAGATCACAGGCATCAGACCGGGTTTTGAAGAGTTTGACCTGGTGGATGAAAAGAAAACTGCTGACTTCTTCGGGCGACACAACGATATCGCTGGCATCATACACTTTGCTGCTTTCAAAACGGTTCCCGAGTCAGTGAGGAAACCTTTGAAATATTACAGGAATAACCTGATCTCGCTGTTAAACGTACTTGACTGCATGAAGGAGTTCAATATTCCATACTTCGTGTTTTCTTCTTCCTGTACAGTCTATGGACAACCCGAAAAGTTGCCGGTGAGTGAGGCAAGCCCGGTGCAGCGCCCCTGGTCGCCTTATGGAAACACCAAGCTTATTTCAGAGGAGATACTGGAGGATATGGTAAAAGCACATCCCCTGAAAGTAATCTCTCTCCGTTATTTCAATCCGATCGGTGCGCACGACTCGGCGCTGATAGGGGAGTTGCCTGTAGGCATCCCCGACAATCTCGTGCCATACATCACACAAACAGCAATCGGAAAAAGGGAGGCGCTCAATGTATATGGCGATGATTACAATACGCCAGACGGCACTGCCATCCGCGACTACCTGCATGTGATGGACCTGGCTGCAGCGCATGTTGTTGCCCTGGATCGCATGATCAGCGGGAAGAGTAAAAGCAACTATGAAGTCTTTAACCTGGGAACAGGCAAGGGTTGCTCGGTGCTGGAGGTGATCAGATCCTTTGAGAAAGTTTCGGGGGTGAAACTGAACTACCGGATCGTTGAGCGCAGACCCGGAGATGTGGAACAGGTATGGGCTGATACATCGCTGGCAAACAGGGAACTTGGCTGGAAGGCCGGACGAGACCTGGACGATATGATGCGCACAGCCTGGAATTGGGAAAAAGCACTGGCAAACAAATAATCTCATACGATGAAAACAATCCTCATTACAGGCGGGGCAGGCTTCATCGGATCACATGTGGTCCGCCACTTCGTCAACAAATACACCGGTTACACGATCCTGAACCTCGACAAGCTAACCTATGCCGGTAACCTTGAGAATCTGCGCGATGTTGAAAATAAACCCAATTACGCTTTCATCAAAGGCGACATCTGTGATGCCGGGTTCATTCATCATCTTTTTAAGGAAAGAAACATCGACGGTGTGATACACCTTGCTGCCGAATCGCATGTTGACAGATCAATTGCCAATCCTACCGACTTTGTGATAACAAATATTATCGGCACAGTTACCCTTTTAAATGCTGCGCGGGCCTTATGGAAGAATGGATTCAAGGGCAAAAGATTCTATCATATTTCTACTGATGAGGTGTATGGATCGCTGGGCGAGAGCGGTTATTTCACCGAACATACTGCCTATGACCCGAGGAGCCCTTATTCTGCATCAAAGGCCAGCTCCGACCATCTGGTACGGGCTTATTTTCACACTTTCAAAATGCCTGTCGTGCTCTCCAACTGCTCCAATAACTATGGGCCTTTCCAGTTTCCCGAGAAGCTGATCCCTCTGTGTATTCACAATATAAAAACCAGCAAACCTCTGCCAATTTATGGCAAGGGAGAAAATGTACGCGACTGGCTTTATGTGGAGGATCATGCTTCAGCCATTGACACCATTTTCCACCATGGAAAAATAGGAGAAACTTATAATATAGGAGGGGATAATGAATGGCAGAACATCAGGCTTGTCAGGAAGTTATGTGAGATCATGGACCGTAAACTTCGCCGTGAGCCGGGAACCTCGACAAAGCTAATCACCTTTGTAAAAGACCGGGCAGGTCATGATCTGCGTTATGCCATAGATGCCAGTAAAATAAAAGGGGAACTGGGATGGAAAACTTCCGTCAGCTTTGATGAGGGCCTCGAAAGAACCGTAGACTGGTACCTGGAAAATCAGCAATGGCTCCGGAATGTTACTTCAGGTGATTATCAGCATTACTATGAGGAGCAATACCTGAGAAGATAGGATTTTTCCGCACCATGGCAATCTATTCAGGAAGCACAGCGCTATAAGCATTCACGCTATTTTTTACTTTTTTGATAAGTCCCTGCAAAACGGTTCCGGGACCAACCTCGATAAATGTTGTTGCTCCGTCGGCAGCCATATTGATAACGGTTTGTGCCCAGCGTACCGGTGAAGTCAGCTGTGCTATCAGGTTACTTTTTATCACGTCAGGATTTGATACCGGTTGTGCATTCACGTTCTGGTACACAGGGCATATGGGTGTTTTAAACAATGTTTCGTTGATGGCTTCGGCAAGTTCAACGCGTGCCGGTTCCATGAGCGGGGAGTGGAAGGCGCCTCCCACCTTTAGCGGAATGGCCCTTTTAGCGCCTGCCTGGACAAGCCTTTCACAAGCCGCCTCAACACCTTTGATGGAACCTGATATAACGAGTTGTCCGGGACTGTTATAGTTGGCAGGGACAACAATTTCGCCGATACCTTTCAATACCTTTTCAGCTGTTTCATCATCCATACCGAGAATTGCAGCCATAGTGGAAGGTTGTTTTTCACAGGCTTTTTGCATGGCATCGGCCCTTTTCGCAACGAGCCAGAGTCCATCCTCAAAGGATAAGGTCTTATTGGCCACCAGCGCCGAAAATTCTCCCAGTGAATGACCTGCCACCATATCGGGTTTAAAATCATCACCTAACAGGCGTGACAGGATCACCGAATGAAGAAAGATAGCAGGCTGTGTGACCCTGGTCTGCCGCAGATCTTCCTCACTACCTTCAAACATGATATCCGTAATTTCGAATTCCAGGATATCATTGGCTTTTTCAAACATTCTCCGGGCAACATCCGACCTTTCATACAGATCCTTGCCCATACCGGGGAACTGTGCCCCCTGTCCCGGAAATACGTAAGCTTTCATAATAATACGATTTGTTTTTCTCCCCGTAAATTTACCTTCATACTCCTAAAAACGCTGCAAAAATAAGAATAAGTTTGTAACACGAATATTGTTTAGACGGTATGGTTTAACAATCCGTTACTGTTTTTGTTTGTTTCCGGAAAAATATTGGTTATAACGCTGTCAGGTTAAAAAAATTTCCCCGGGATTATTTTTAATGTTGACTTTTAAGATTTAGTGGAGGTTTGATCCTATCAGATGAATGAACTCTTCCCTGGTAGCGACCTTCTCAAATGCACCTACAAAGTCGGAAGTGGTGGTCACTGAGTTTTGCTTCTGTATGCCGCGCATCGACATGCACATGTGCACCGCTTCAATAACCACAGCCACTCCGAGGGGATTCAGGGTATTCTGTATACACTCCTTGATCTGGCGTGTGAGCCTCTCCTGTACCTGCAGGCGCCGGGCAAAAGCATCCACAACACGTGGTATCTTACTGAGCCCGACAATATACTGATTTGGGATATAAGCCACATGCGCTTTGCCAAAGAAAGGGAGCATATGGTGTTCGCACATCGAATAGATCTCAATGTCCTTCACAATCACCATCTCCTTGTAATCTTCCCTGAACATGGCGGAACGCAGCATCTCCTCGGGATTGAGGTCATAGCCATGGGTGAGGAACAGCATCGCCCTGGCAACCCTTTCGGGCGTCTTCAGTAAGCCTTCCCTTTCCGGGTTTTCACCGAAAAGCTCAAGGACCCCCTTATAATGTGTACTTAGCTTCTCAATGGCCTCACAGTTGTACACATCGAATTTTTCATAACCGTCCATCAGATTCTCATCCACCATCTCCCTGACGATCCTGGCATTCTTATTACAATCTTTATCTTTTTCCATAATATTCCACGTAATTATTTTCTGTTTCAACCAATTTAATGCAAAAAAGTTCAGCGTTTAATGCTTTTATTTCCGGTTCAATCTGTTCCCAGATGGCCACTGCGATATTTTCTGTAGAGACCAGCCTCCCTTTCATAAAGTCAACTTCCATGTTGATATTTTTATGATCCAGCTTATCGATGACTTTTTCATTCACGATGCGGCTGAGATCCCTCAGGTTAATGATAAATCCTGTTTCGGGATTTACATCGCCTTTTACAGTGACATAAAGCGTATAATTATGTCCATGCCAGTTGGGATTGGAGCATTTGCCAAAGACCTCGAGGTTCTTTTCATCCGTCCATTCCGGTCTGAAAAGGCGATGTGCCGCATTGAACCGCTCGCGGCGTGTGATGGTGATCATGTAAGCTGATTTATCAGTAAAAATGCAAATGTAGTGAATTTATCAGGATGTGGCCACAGTGCATATGCCGACCAAATTGACCAGTCTTTGCAGATACAGGCTGATCAACCGGCGGCATTCTTCGCTCAGGTTTTTAAAATGTTTATAAAACAAC